>NZ_JALNTO010000007.1:0-170280 GCF_023161785.1 Bacillus sp. 2CMS4F | reverse complement strand
TCTAATTTCGGCTAACAATCATCCGTTTTCAAACTTGAAGGTGTTTTTTATTTGTCTCATCTTATGGGGTCAGTCCCTTGTCCAGATTGCTTTTTTCTTGTTTAAGCGGCTTGATCAGCAGCTGCGCTTTTCGTTTTTCTTGTCACGAGACTGACCGCCATCATGACCGTAACATTCAGCAGCAAAGCGACAATGCCGACATTTAAGTCTTTCGCCGCTTGCGGCAGCGCCGGAAATAAAGTGCTGATTGTTGTTTCCGTAACCGTAATATAAGAAACCGCTCCGACTCCCGTTATAATGCCGGCAAAGGCTCCTTGTTTGGTCACGATCTTATGCTTGAACAGGCTGAACAGCAGGGCCGGAAATAGCTGTGTGACGAGGCTGTATCCCATAAGGAGAAGCGTAACGATTGTGTTCCCGCCTTTGAATGTAAAGTACACAGCAATCAGCGCAATCACAGGCACTAAACATTTAGCCAATAATGACACCTGCTGTTCCGTCGTGCGGGGAGCAAATACTTGATAAACATTTTTGGCAAACAAAGTGGAGGCCGACATTAAAATCATGGAACCTGGCACAAGCGCTGTCAGCAGTCCGGCTGCACCGATGATTCCGACAAACCAAGGATCAAAGGTTTGAAGAGACAGTCTCAAAAGTGATAAATCCGCGTCTGCGCCTTTCAGACCGGGAACTTGCAGGATAGCCGCAAAGCCGACGAAAAGGACAAATAGAAGGACCAGCTGGTATAAAGGCATAATAATGGCGTTTTTTCGAAAGACTTTTGGGTTTACTGCTGAATAGGAAGCGGAAAACGTATGGGGCCACATATAAAAGCCCAGCGCCGTCAGCAGCACGGTTGAACTGAACCATGCAGCACTTTGCCCTGTTTCGGGCAGGGTAATAAAACCGGGATTTGCGTTTTCAATCTGCTGAAACATGTCTTGAAATCCGCCGTAATAATGAATCGGCAGATATATGCCTAAGAATAAAACGACGGCCAAAATCATGATGTCTTTGACAACGGATATCCAGGCGGACCCGTGGATGCCGGATACCATAACGTAAACTGTGATTGAAATGACGCCGATCCAAATGGCAGCAGTAGGAGAAATTTTTCCGTAAGACGTTTCCGATACAATCAATCCAAGCCCTTTCAGCTGCAGCACAAGATAAGGAATAAGCGCGGCAATGCCGACAAGTGAGACGAGCACACCAAGCAGCGGGCTGTTGTACTTTTTGATGAAAAAATCGGACTGCGACATCAGCTTATGCTGTTTCGCATAGGACCATACCGCCGGCAGGAGCCAATAAGAAAGAATATAGGCCAGACAGCCGTACGCGATGATGTAAAAGGCCGGCCCGCCTTTTCCGTAAGCCCAGCCGCTTCCGCCGAGAAATGTAAACGTCGTATAAATCTCTCCTGCCATCAATAGGAAAACAAAGACAGTACCGAAGCCGCGGCCTCCAACCGTCCACTGCTCAAGGTCCATGTCTTTTCCTTTTTGGGCGCGTACGCCGAGAAGCATGCTGAATAGCAGGACACCGAAAATGATGATGAGAGCTGCGTTCATTCTGTTTCCTCCCTTTTATTTTCTTTGTCGAGGACATATACGATCGCCATCAGGACAGAGGTCAGCAAAGCCCACATGACGACATAGGCGAGAATGAATGGCATGCCAAACAAATAGGGTGTCACTTTGTTTGCAAAAGGGATGCCAAGCAAAAGTCCGATGAAGGGCAAAGCGGCAAGAATGTGAATCAGTTTCATAAAATCCTCCTTTGATCAAAAGTTGGGCGGTGCGTGTCATGTGCAGGCTGCAAATCATGTCGCTAATTTGGCGGCACATGTCATTTTTTGGGGAGTGAAAGGCTGTGGTACGAATTATAAATAAATTTATTTTGTTTGTATAGTGCGAATTGTCAGAAATTTATTTTGAGGAGCTAGAAGGGGGAGGGGCGCAAGGAGGGAAATACAGAATGATTCGAAAGACTCATGGCGAGTCCGGCGCAAATAAATAGAATGTTAACAAACTGCTTACTTGCTCCCGGATTCGCGGGTTAAAATAGCGGTGTTTTTCTTCGTAGCCATCGATGACAAATAAATAAAGCGTAAAGGCTTCATCGCGCTCAGCCTCGTGGATGGCGATTTTTCTTTTCCTCAGCTCTTTTCTGACCTCAATCAGATCCTTTTGTGCTATTTTTAATGATTCGTTGATAAGTTGTATATAAGGGTGTTTCAATTTTAATGAGCTTTTCTCAATTCCGCCGAGATCGCGGTTTAAAATGGTAATGACCATAGGCAAAAAGAGAGCCCGCTCTATTAATTCATATCCTTCCGGCTGCAAATGCGGCATGGTTACTCCTTCTTTCTCAAGGGAACGTTTGTTCTTGTTATATTCTATATCGGCTGGTGAAATGTTTCAAGACAGAAAAAATCACCAAAACTTTTTAGTTTTTCGCCGAGAATGTGTAGAATAAGGATAGACAAACCCGGTGAGGAGTATAAACGTTGGAGCAATTTTTATCCTATTTGACAGAGGATCGTTTAACTGAATTATTTCAAAGCTATAGGGCTTTCGGTCCGCTTATTGCTGTGCTGCTGCCTTTAGTTGAAGCATTTCTTCCGTTTTTGCCGCTTATCGTTTTTGTGGTGGCGAATACAAATTCGTTTGGATTGTGGGAAGGCTTCATCCTGTCATGGGCCGGATCAACAGCGGGGTCCATTCTCGTGTTTTTCATTGTCCGTCATTATGGACAAAGAAGGGCTCTTGGATTCATCCGCAGGCATCCGTCTGTCAGAAAGCTTATGTTATGGGTGGAAAGACACGGTTTTGGCCCGATGTTTCTTCTGCTTTGTTTTCCATTTACACCGTCTGCCGCGGTGAATGTTGTCGCCGGTTTGTCAAGGATCGGGACGCGGCCGTTTGTTTTGGCGGCAGCCTCGGGAAAGCTCGTCATGATTTTTATGATCAGCTTCATCGGATATGATCTTCACGCGCTGATCACACAGCCGATTCGCACGGTTATTGCCGTTCTGGTGATTGCTGTCTTATGGTATGTCGGCAAAAGGGTGGAACGGCATCTGCATGTGAGAGCCAGCCAGCGTGAGCATGATGGAGGGAGACAGTAACATGAAAAAACGGTTTTGGTTTCTTGCCGGTGTCGTGTCCGTAGTTCTCGCCATTCAAGTCAAAAATGCCGTCTTTATTGATTACAAAGTAGAAGGCATCAGCATGAACCCGACTTTTCAGGAAGGGAACGAACTGTTGGTCAATAAATTTTCACATCGATTCAAAACCATCCATCGTTTTGATATTGTTTTGTTTAAAGGCCCTGATCAAAAAGTGCTGATAAAGCGAGTCATTGGATTGCCCGGTGAATCGATCAAATATAAGGACGATCAGCTGTATGTGAACGGAAAACAGGTGGCTGAACCATTTTTGAAACCATTGAAATCTGTATCTGCCGGAAGCCATGTAACGGGAGATTTTTCACTGAAAGAAATGACAGGGAAAAAGACGTTATCGAAGGGGCAATATTTTGTAATCGGAGATAATCGCATATATAGCTTTGACAGCCGGCATTTCGGTCCGATCAGGGAAAAAGACATTGTCGGGGTCATTTCGGATTAGGAAGCTGTACACTGAGAAAAAGGCGCCATTTGAAAGGCGTCTTTTTTTTTGTTGATTGGAAAAATATGTTGCGAGATCATTTGTCACCCGATATAATTATTTTTGTTACGCGCGTAACAAAATGAAATATGTAATAACACTTATTTCTTTTTTCTTAGGCTTTTTGTTTAGTTACAGATAAAACAAAAGGAGGGAGCTCATGATGGATTACGAAACAGTTATTATTGGAGGCGGACCGGTTGGATTGATGCTGGCTTCTGAGCTGGCATTGGCAGGGGTAAAAACATGCGTGCTTGAGCGGCTTGAACAGCCAGTGCCGTATTCAAAGGCGTTGACGCTGCACCCCCGCACGCTTGAGCTTTTTGAAATGAGAGGGCTGCTTGAGCGTTTTACGTCTCGTGGGAAAAAGATATCTTCAGGCCATTTTTCAATGCTCGATACCCGTCTTGATTTTTCCAGTCTGGATACGAGTTGTCCTTATACGCTTTTGCTTCCGCAGGCCAAGACTGAACAGCTGCTTGAGGAACGTGCGCGGAGCCTGGGAGCAGAGGTGTTACGAGGGGCAGAGGTGCTAGCGGTAACGCAAAACGAAGAGGCGGTGCAAACCATTTTCAAGGATCGGGACGGCATTGTGCGGACGCTGAGCAGCCTGTTTGCCGTTGGCGCTGACGGAGCAGGGAGCGTCGTTCGGAAACAGTCGGGAATTGCGTTTCCTGGAACAGACAGCACTATTACTGCAACTCTTGGTGATGTGAAGCTGCTTTCTCCGCCGCCATCAGGAGTCTTGTCGCTTTGTACGAAAGAGGGGGGAGTCATGATTGTTCCGCTTTCTCCTGACCGGTACCGCGTTGTGTTGATCAGCCCTTATCGCACGCAGACGCCGAAAGATGCTCCTGTCACAGAAGAGGAGCTGAAAACAGATCTCACCCGGATTTGCGGAACTGATTTTGGCTTAAACGAGCCTACGTGGATGTCCCGATTCGGGAATGCCTTCCGTCAAGCGAAACAGTATCGGAGCGGCAGACTCTTTCTTGCGGGCGATGCAGCGCATATTCATTTTCCTGCTGGCGGCCAAGGGCTGAATGTCGGTCTTCAGGATGCCATGAACCTTGGGTGGAAGCTTGCGGCGACTGTCGGCGGCTCTGCACCTTCATGGCTTTTGGACAGCTATCACGCAGAGCGGCATCCAGTGGCGGAAGATCTTCTTCGGAACACAGAGGCGCAGACGCAGCTGATGGATTTCACTAAGGCCGGTCTCCATTTGCGAAGCATGGTGTCCGATATGCTTGCTTTTCCCGATGTGAATCGCTTTGTAGCGGGCCAAATTTCTGCAATCGATGTCGGGTATGAAGCTGACCAAAACATGCCGCCGCATCGGTTGAACGGCAAAAGACTTCCGGATGTGGAACTGCGGCTTCCTGATGGCAGTATGGAACGCCTCTATAACTGCCTGCATAACGGGGCATACGTTTTGCTGTCACTGAAACAAGGAGCAGATAATGACCATATCCCATTTAAAGGCTTACACACAGTGCGTGCTTCTCTTGCAGAACCGCGTGAAGAGTGGAGAGACGTGCATACTGTATTGGTTCGGCCTGATGGCCATGCCGCCTGGGCAGTCGATGCCTCCGGACCAGATGCGGCAGAAGTGATTCAAATAGGTATCAGGCGCTGGCTGCCGATTGCCAGCCGTGTGTAACACAAATCGATTGTTTCATCTGTAACAAAACGTTATGATATAAGAAACAATTGAATGAAAAAGGTTGGAAAATCCGATGAATAAAGACCATACGAAACGCAACATTTTTGAATTATATGCGGAACTCATTCATCAGCAGGAGAAATGGGAGGGGCTCATAAAAGTCTTTTTGGCTGATGAAATGAAGAAGCTGGATCAGGAGCACGGACAAAAATCTCAATTGACGATGACAGAAATTCATGTTCTTTCCTGTGTGGGGGAGCATGAGCCGATCAATGTCACTTCGATTGCTGACAAAATGAATACGACAAAAGCGACGGTGTCACGCATCAGCACAAAATTGCTTGGCGCCGGCTTCCTTCACAGAACACAGCTCAGCGATAATAAGAAGGAGGTCTACTTCCGTTTGACGCCAGCAGGGAAGAAGCTGCACAGCTTGCATCAATACTATCATCAAAAGGTTGAGCAGCGTTTTCTCTCCTTTTTTGACCGTTATACAGAGGAAGAGATTCTGTTTGCGGAAAGGCTGTTCCGGGATCTGGCGACGAAATGGTATCCGTCCTCAGAAGAAATGGAAGAGGGGTTTCACAACGTTTTCAAATAAAAAACACGCACTGAGGTGGGTGTTTTTTACGTTTCTTCTTTCTTTTTCAAGATTGTAAGGTAAATCAGATTTCCTCCGGCTAAAATGATAAGCGGCAGTCCAGGGGAGCTGGATGTCATCAAATTATAAATCAGCCAGATTCCTAAACATATTCCATAATATAAGTGCATTGCTTTCTCGGGGTTGTCGCGCAGCAAACTCCCTTTAAAAATCTTTTTCATCATAACGCCCCTATTCATTTTATGATTTCTCCTTTAGTTTACATGCATCTTCGGTTCATCTCAAAATTCGATCTTTGGCTTTTGATGCCTCCTCAGAATATGCTGAGGAAATTTTAGAATTATTTTTGATGGGGAGCAATAGGCTAGTATACCTTGATTTATGGATGTATCATAAAACAATTCTGTAAATACCTTTGCTAGTCACCTGAACGTATCTCGGACATGTACAGAATCATAATCGCAATCACTTCTATCATCTGCTATCTCCCTTGCTAAAACACTGTTTTCTCCTGATAAAAAAGAGGACATTAAGTCCTCTTCTTACTTACGATATGTCTATTAGTATCTTTCATTTACACGTTTTTTACTGTGTTTTTGAAGCTTTGCTTTCAAGTGAAATAGGGTCTTCTGTTTTAGTTCTCCTAATCTTTACAGAAATACCTACTAGAATGACCGCCATCGTTGTAAATATTCCCATGGTTAATAAGATCGTATCATGATTTAAACTCCATCCAATTAAGAAAGAGATGATCGCTCCACCGAAACTTGCCGAAGCAATAAATAAACTTGTCACTTCGTCAACGTACTTTTGAATAATGATTGATGCTAGTGTTAAAGCAATGGGAAATATGCCCGCTATACTTAGACCAATCAAAAATGTGCCACCCAATTGAAGTATTGGGTTACTAATATAAGAGAAGGCGATCAACAAAACAATTAAACAACTGCAACTAAATAGGAGGTACTTAGAAAAATCAAGCCTTCTGCTTACGAAACCAATCAGTATTCTTCCTATGATGATCCCTACCCAGAAAAAGGAGACACTGATAAGACTGATTTGTTCATTGTCTTGGTTTATCATAATTGAAGGTAAAAAGTTGGCGAAATTTGTTTCGATACCAGCATATAGAAAAGCAAAAAATACAAAAAAGCCTAATTGCTTTGATTTTTTTCTATCTCCTATAAAGTATTGAAATGCTCCTGCATTTGGCAAGGCCACTTGCTGGTTAGCATTCTTAGCGTACTTTCGGTTCTTGGATAAGAAAATTAACCATCCTGCTAATAGGACGAACAAAAAGGTGAATATGCAGTAATATGGTAAAAACCAGTTATTGATATTGATGAAGGAATTAATTAATAATGGGAAAGTTAAAGCGCCTAATCCAAAGAGGACTTCCAACTTACTCATTTTTTCTGCATTACTTTCGAAATTAGCAATAACAAAGGAACCAACTGTCGTTTCTAATGTACCTGCTCCATATCCTAAGAGAAAAGCCATTACAACAATATAATACCAATCCTTAGTGAGAAAAAAGATACTTAACGCTACAAGCATTATTGTCAAAGCTAAAGTAAGTGTCCTAAAGTGACTGTATTTCTTAATCATTAACGGTGCGATTAATACTCCGCTTAGGAATCCAGTAAACTGAAAGAAAATGATGATCGAAATATCATCTGTTGTCTTGTTAAAAGACTCTAAAAGAAATGGTGTCAAACTTCCTGTTGATATATGGATAATACCCACTGTGAAAAAGAAAGCATATCCAAATAAATATGTCCCTCTTAACATTCATTACACCCCTATATGAAAAAGCAGGAAAATAAATTCCTGCTTTTTCAGTAACTTATCTCTTCGAAATACTAGTTGACTGCTAAAACAGACATTGTTTGAGAGTTGCTATCTTTCTCAAAGAACATTTCTAATACTTCCTGAGATCTAAAACCATCGTTAAAAGAAGGGATCTCAACCCAATCTTTCTGAGTTGATGAAATCCAATTGATTAACTCGCTTCTAAAAGAATCAGCCCAACCGTAAAATTCGTTTGGCGGATCGTTTAATAGACTTTGCGGCACTGGGCAGTCTGCCACGTTCAAGCCATCTATGAGCTTGTAAACGTGAGGATTGCCTGTGTGGTATTTAAACTCTTTTTTGTGTCCAACTACCTCAATGCTAAAACCGCAGTCTTCAGGTACAGAACATTTTGATGTGATGATATTTACAAATACCTTGTTCTTCAGTTGACCATAAATTTCTGCATAGTCATCTACAAGTACCTGTTTATCCTCTTTTGTTTTTACATTTGTGTTCATCTTTGCCCTTACTGATTCTGTGATGAAATCACTTTCAAACAAATACCATACCATGTCGATAAGGTGAATACCCAAATCCCCCAATGACCCGCTGGTCTTCTTACTATTAGCGTCATCTCTCCAAGTAAACTTCTTACGTCTAAGTGCACTATTTTTCTTGAAGTGTACTTTTATGGACAGGATGTTACCTAGTTCATTATTGATAATTAAGCTTTTTAAGATATTTACGTAAGACAAATATCTATAATTAAATCCCATACTAGCTCTTACGTCTAACCTTTCAGCAGTATCTTTCATAATGCTTGCTTCCTCAAGAGAAATAGCCATAGGCTTTTCACACAATACATGCTTTTGTTTTGCTAATGCTTGCAAAGCATGTTCTTTATGGCAAAAGTTTGGAGATGCTACAATTAAACCTTCTGAGACATCAATTAGTTCATCTACATTTTCATATGTCTTCCCACCGAAAGTTTTCACAAAGCTTTCCGCATTTTGTTGATTTATGTCATACACCCCTACTAACTCTGCATTTTTAATTGTAGATAAAGCAGTTGCGTGCGCTCTTGCAATACCACCTGCACCTATGATACCAATCTTCTTCATACTCTATTTCCTCCTCATGATCCAATTAATTTTTTTAAGGTATTCGTAATTCCTTTTGAGTACTCACTATCGGTTATCAATTGGTGCAGATTTTTGGCTTCTTGTGTTGCATTTTTTAGTAGATATCCATTTCCTACTGCCTGTAACATACGAACATCATTTCCGCTATCTCCAAATGCGATAGCTTTTTCAGTATTTAGGTTGTATTTCTCTAACATAAACTTTACAATTTCATTCTTTCCTGTTCCCATGGGTATAAAATCTACATCATAGCTGTCTTCTGGATCACCAGCTAAGGGATTGCAACGATTTATATTAACTGAAACTCCGTATTCCTCGCAGGCCTTTTCAATTGCTAATAAATTTTTCTTGTCGCTTATTTCATCTTGTTCCTGATAATAAAAATTATGCTTATACCGTGACTTTCCTAATTGAGTTTGGGGATTCAAAAGAATATTATGATTTTCATGTAACTGCTTCACAAGTATTTCAATCTTTTCTTTACTAAACTCTTCATTTATACGACTGTTCCACTCATTATCTTGCTGTCCGAAATTATGCTCTGAAAAGTACGTAATTTCAGTTCCGAGATCACTAGCTATAAAATGCGGGAAATATTTAAATTTTCCTCGTCCCATTTTATCGAGAATAGATTCTATACTGCTCCCGGTAACCCATCCGATAAGTAGTTCCCCAGCTTTACTTTTTTGTTCTAGATAGTCTTCGAGTTCATATATGTCTTGTTGCTTTTGTTCATCGATTGTATGCGGAAAATACGTTTCATCAAAATCACAAAAAACAATATACTTAGGATGGTCAACCTTGGATAACGTTTTATACTCTGACTTCTTGCTTAATAACATGAAACAGACCCTCCACTACTCTGTCTTGTTCTTCTAAAGTAAATGACGGATATAATGGCAAATGCAGTACCTGACTATGAGCCTTTTCCGTATGAACCAATTGGAGTTTTGTATACTTGTCCTGTACTAAAGGAGTTTTTTGCATATGAGACAGTATTGGATAATATACATCTGTTTGAACACCAAAATCTTCATTTAATTTAGTCATTATATCTGTCCTATCTTCTGTTCTTACCTTAATAGGAAACAGATGCCACACATGATCTTCACTTAATTCTGGTAATTCAATAAGACCATTATTCTGTAATTCTGCTAATTGAGTAATATATCTATCCGCCAAAAATAGTCTTTTGAAGTTGTTTAATGAAAGATACTTAATCCTCTCTAAACCAATTGCTGCCTGTAAATTGTCCATTTTTGAGTTAAGTCCAAAATCGATGACTTTTTTATTTTTCACATTTACTTCAAAACCATGATAACTAAATTCAATGCATTTTTTAGCGAGTTCTTCATTATCAGTTGCTATTGCTCCAGCCTTGCCACATACACCAAAATTCTTATATGGATTAAAACTTAATGTGGTTATGTCTGCATCCTTTCCTAAGTCTGTCAGTCCAATTCCTTGGCAAGCATCCTCAATTACTTTCAATTGATAACGATTTGCGATTTGACGGATATGCTTCATTTCTGAATGTTTTCCGTATAAATGCACAGGTAGAATAAACTTTGTATAAGGAGTTATTGCTTCCTCAATTTTGTTAGGATCGATGCAGAATGTTTGCGGGTTAATATCTACATAGATAGGAACGCCTCCCAAAGCTAACACAGCATTTTCAGTAGCTGAAAAGCTATTAGCTGGCATGATCACTTCATCCCCGCGGTTTAACCCTAAAGCCAATAATCCTATCATAATAGCATCCGTTCCACTGCTGGTTGCAATTACATACCTTTTATGTAAATATGTTGATAAAACCTTTTCGAATTGATCTAAAAAGGAACCACTCGTAAATTTTCCAGTTGGCAAAACTTTAGTTAAAGTATTTAAGATATCATCCACTTCATCATTGGTTATTAATCTATCTACAGGCATAAAAGGGACTTTACTGATTTCACGATTCTTTTGGTAGTTGAAAAGGTCGTTTTCAATATCTGTGTTTTCTTTTAATACTTGTTTCCACCGCTCGTTTACAATACTGTCTTCAATAACAAGTTCTTTTCCTTGTAAGTCACCTTTTAAGTGTTTTAGTAGTAACATGTTTTCCTTACTTTTACCTGAAACTTTAACCTGTTTTTGCATGAACAGTACCTCCAATGATTTTTAATCTGGAAAATTTGTTACAAATTTATCCTAATTTCTGAAACCGATAACATGTCAATAACTTTTTTGAGGAAGGGAAAATATGCCTACAATTGATGAAATAGCAAAATTGTGCAATGTGTCTAAAACCACAGTATCAAGAGTATTGAATAATCATCCTTATGTATCAAAAGAAAAAAGAGATATGATCTTAGAGGCTATTAACGATCTTGACTACACTCCCAATTATTTAGCTCGGAATTTTAGGAGAAATAAGACACAAACGATAGCTTTATCGGTTCCGAGTATCGATCATCCATTTTTTGCTCAATTAATTAAAGGGGTCTCTCATGAAGCACTGTTTAAAAATTACAAGGTCATTGTATTTCAAACCTTTTATGACAAACAGACAGAGCTAGAGCTATTAGAGTTATTGAAACACAAAGAAGTTGACGGCATTATTCTTGGAACTTTAGAAAATGAATGGGATAAGATATCCCCTTTCTTAAAGTATGGTCCTATCTTATTGTGTAATGAATATCATCACTCAGCGGACATAACGATCATTGGGTATGATGAATTTGAAGCCGCATACATGGGGGTAGCACATTTAATTGAAAGAGGACATAAAAAAATTGGATTTTGTTTTGATACTCCATATAGCGAAGCTCAATGTCAGAGGAAAGAGGGTTACTTGAAAGCTTTACAAGATTACAATTTACATCATAAAAACGAATGGATATTCGGCGAATTGTTTAATATAGAGGATGGCTTTCGTGTTTTTCATAAGATAAAGGAACTAAAGGACAGACCCTCAGCAATATTTACAGGAAATGATCAAGTCGCCGCAGGGATTATTAAACAGGCGATAAAAAATGGCTTTAAAGTTCCAGAAGACTTAGCTGTAATTGGTTTTGACAATCAATCGATTTGCCAAGTAGTTACTCCGACCATAACAACAATTGATATTCCCATAATAGAATTAGGTCAACAGGCTGTGTTGAAAATAATCGAGTGTATTTCGGGTAACACTTCTTTAAACAGAAAAATTATTAAACTGCCAACAAATCTTATTATAAGAGAATCAACGTAACTAGAGATTTTCACTTCTTTATCTTTGTATAGAAAAAGAGGTTATTCATATGTAACCTCTTTTTCAATCAGGAATCCTGTTTTTGGGAATTCTTATGGATGCTCTTATACCAAAAGTCGCTCTATTTAAAGATTCTTCATTACTCATTGCTCTATACGCTGTATCCATTTTTACTTATCATTCATTTGTGTCAGCAATTTCAATCAAAGCATTCACAACAACGAAATATCTGGATTGATGCTTTTTACACTTACATTTCCCCATCTTAATGGTTAGCGATTTAAAAGTTCTTGAATCCTTTTATTTCATTTACCTTCTCCATTTGAAGTCTTCCATACTCTACAGAATAGAGTCACCCCAAACCTTTTCTTCCTAAAGACGACCATATGAAGATTTTTTCCAACTAGGCATTGCTGCCGCTTATCGAACTCTCTTTGCCTTTTTTTTCACCGTGAAGATGGTGAAGCAGACGATAAAACGGCGGCAAGAGGGCGATGACAAGGATGACGCGTATGACCTGAACCGCAACGACAAAGGTGGAATCGGCATGCAATGTAACAGACGTCGTCGCCATTTCTGCAATGCCGCCGGGTGCAAATGCCAAAACAGAGGTGATCAGCGAAATCCCTGTCAGTTTGGAAACGATCACCGCGCTTAAAAGCATAGCGGCAATTAAGCCGACTGATGAAATGAAACCGACGATCATGATACGTGTAACGCCGGCAAACATGCTTTTGTACATCTTAGAACCGATTGTAGCCCCCAGAAATATCTGCGAAAGATGGTTGGCCTGTGACGGCCACCATGTAAGCATGTCATGGCCTGTTATTGAAGCGCCGCCTATGTGCACGGCCGCTACACCGAGCATACTGCCGAGCAGCCACGGAGCGGGAAATTTTAAATATTTTGCCGCTTTACAAGCTCCCCAGGCAACGAAAATGAGAACGCCGGTCCACAGTACGGGAGCGAGCCCGATTTCTGTCGTGGCAGCGGATACCGTTTGTGTTGCGGCATTTGCAGGGCCATCTTGTTTAGCGTAAATCAGGATAACCAAAAACGGAATAGACAGGACCACGAGCAGCACCCGCATCATTTGAACGAGACTGACAATAGCGGTATTGGCACCGACCTCCTGAGCAATACTCGGCATGGCGGACAGTCCGCCGGGAGCCGTGCCGACAAAGCTGGTCATCATATCCGTTTTGCTGAAACGCCAAAGCACATAGCCTGACAGCATGGCAAGAAGTATCGATAAAATCAGCATGATGCCGACCGAAAACCAATGATCTTTGAGGACAGACAGAACGGATAGGTTCAGCTTTTGGCCCAATTCAATGCCGAGGATCATCTGCCCGAGAGCGAGCCACCGGCGGTTAATTCCTTTTTGGTCTGGCGCCATCATCAGCCAAGCCGGCCGTATCATAGCAAGACAGCAGGCGACAATCAGCGTTCCGATCATCCACCCGATCGATATTCCGGTTAACGAAAGAATAAACCCCCCGGCTGCACTGATTGCGATAAACCATAGATCTGTGAGGAGATTTTTGTCTTTCTTCAATATAAAACCCTTCTTCCTATTAAGCTCCAATTGTTCATGTAGTGAATGTATGATTACTATAGTATATTTTTATTGATAATGAAATTATGAATTTTTTTCTGTCAGCCATTGATTTTTCTTATGACCTTATATTCAATCCTCTCCATGATATGAGACTGCAAGAAACCGGCGGCGAGAAGACACACGGAAAGAGTGGAAAACATGATTTCTCCGCCAAACGAAGTCAGGATCAGTCCGCCGGCCAGCGGTCCGATTGACCGTGAAATATCCCAATGCAAGCCGTATATCGCATAGAAACGGCCGAGCATATGGGGCGGCGCAAGCCGGGAAATAAAGGTGTGGATATGAGTGAGTCCGATGCTTTCTCCAACCGTCATCACGGCCGCAGTCAGCATAAGCAGCGTCAAAGATGTTGAGAATGCAAAGCCGGCGGCCGCAAGTGAATAGCTGATATAGGTGATGAGAAGAATCGTTTTCATCGGAAATTTTTCTGTCCATTTTACTAAAGGGACTTGAAGAACAAAGCTTAATAAAGCTTTTGCCGCCGAGTAGATTGCCAGCATGGACAGGTAATCAGGAAACTTATTTTTGCTGAACAGCCTGTATGTCGTTTCTGTTTGCGCGTATAACATGCTGATTGGGAGAGAAAGCAGCAAAAGGATCAAAACAGGCCGATATCTTGTGAAACGCGCGGATAATGCTGCGGGATGATCTGCTTTTAGCGGCTTTGTTTCTGGTAATTTAAAGGCGGCGATAAGAAAATAAATGAACAGCGCCGCGGCATCTAGTGCAAATATCCAAACGGGATCATGAGCGTACAGCAGCAGCCCAAGCAGCGGACCTGCTGTCAAGCCTGCTGAGTAGATGGCATTGATGACGGCAAAAACTTCCGAACGTCTGCTTTCCGGCGTGCTTTCGGCAATCTGTGCGCGTGATGCAGGAATGTACAGGGATCTTCCGATGCCGTTGAGGATATAAAGAAAAGCGAAAAAGTATGCATCGTGAGCAAAAACAAAACCCGCCATTGCCGCTGTTTGCAGAAGCAGGGCAGTAGGGATCGCTGTTCGCCGTCCGAGCTGATCTGTCACCCTTCCCGCTATGAGTGTCAGGCAAATATCAGCGAAGGGCTGAAGACTGATGATAAGCATGGGAAGCATCACGCTTCCGTTTAATTGCTCATGCAGATACAGCACCATAAACGGCCCCATCATGGCCCCTGTCAGGCTTGTCAGCATTTCGCCGAAAAATCGGAGCCAAACGGGTGCTGTGTAGCGGGATTTAATTGATTGGAAGAGGATAAACATGTGATTTCCGCCTTTCGCTGTTTGATATAGTAGTAGTGTATAGAAGAGGCGGCTGGCCAAAAAGAGAAGAAAATAAGAGAAAAAGATTCCCCTTTTTTGTCAGGAGGTGCAGGGATTGAAGCTGATTGACCACTATGTGGCGCTCGCAAAAGCTGAGAGCGGCGAACCGGGACAGATGAAGGAAATGCCGCTCAGTGAGATTGCGGCATGTTTATATTGTACAGAGAGAAATGCGAAGCTGATTTTACATAAGATGGAGAGCAAAAAGTGGATCATTCGCGAAAGCGGATCGGGGCGCGGCCATAAATCAAAAATCGCTTTTCTCCGTCAGCCGGAAGATTTGCTGCTTCAAACTGCCAAGGAATATACAACAGCCGGTAAACTTGAAAAAGCAAAAGAACTGCTTGAACATTATCAGCCGGCGTTTCCGGGGATTCAAAATATGTATGACATGTGGTTTTCTGAGGTGTTCGGTTTTGTAACAGAAACCGGACAGGATGGTGAACAGGATGTGCTGCGCTTGTTTATAGCTCCAGCAGCGGTAAGCAGTTTTGATCCGTGCAGGATCTTTCTGCGGTCAGAGGGCCATTTTGTCAAGCAGATTTATGATACACTGCTCCGATTTGATCGGGAAAAGAGAGAGCCGCAGCCGCATTTAATCCACGGATGGAATAAGGCGGGGAAAAAACGGTGGCGATTTTTTCTTCGGAAAGGCGTTTCTTTTCATAATGGAAAGCCATTGACGTCAAGGGATGTTGTATTTACGTTTCAGCGTTTTATGGATCATGATGAAAATCCATATAAGTGGCTGCTGAAAGGTGTTGAACGGATTTCAGAGAAAGGGCCTTTTTGCGTGGACATTGAGCTCGATCAGCCGAATGAGCTTTTGCCGTATATCCTTTGTGATGAACGGCTGTCTATCCTGCCGGCAGAAACGAACGGCGGGGTGAATGGGACGGGGCCTTTTTGCCTTGTTCAGCATGACGAACACATGCTCATTCTTCAAGCCAACGAGCGTTATTTTAAGGGCCGGGCATTCTTAGATCGTATTGAGTTTGTGTTTTCTGAGCAAGCAGATGATATGTACGGATTTACCCTTCGAGAAAAACAGAAACCTCCTGAGCGGCAAACTGTTTTTGAAGAACGGCATGTTCAATATTTGTCACTAAACCTCAGAAAGAAAGGGCCGCTTCAGCATCCAAGCTTGAGAAAAGCCCTTCGGCTGCTGATTTCATCTGAACAGCTCGTTCGTGAGGCGGGAGGACACAGAAGCATTCCGGTATCATCTTTTTTTCACCCGGCACCTTTTGACTGGGGAGACGCTTCACCTGCGGAATTAATGAAAAAAAGCGGATATGCGGGGGAAACGCTGTCACTGTTTACTTTTTCTGAAACGGATCATCGCGAGGACGCAGCATGGATTCAAGAGGTTTGTGAACGGAACGGTATTAGGCTTGACCTGGAATTTTGTGCTGCTGCCGATTTGCGCCGCCCGGAAATCGTACAAATGGCTGACATCATTCATGACAGCGCAACGTTTTATGAAGAAAGCGAGTTTGGTTTTTTGCATTTGCTGCTTTCGGAGAACAGCTTTTTGCATCAGCATCTTTCAGATGAACAGAAACGGACATTTTCAGAAATGATAGAACGGTTTTTCTCATTGCCCGACAGGTCTTCCAGAATGAATATAGTAAAACAAATTGACTGTCAGCTTATAGGCGATGTCAGCGCGATTCCGCTGTATCAAAATGTGCTTGAGGTTGCATCGAGTGAAACTGTTGAGGGTCTGATGCTCGATGAAGAGGGGTGGATTGATTTTTACTCTGTATGGCTGTCAAAAGAGTGAAGAGGGCTCTCATTTGACCCCTCTCATGCTTCGTTACGCAGCCATTTTGCGGCAGTGATCGGCGCAGGCAAAGCAAGACGCCGCGCACGCTTGGCAATGATCATGATCATGCTTTTCGCATTCAGTGCCGCAGGTTTCACAAATATCGGCGCAAAGTGCGCAAATTTCTTTCATAAAGGGGCTGTCCGTTTGCATGGCTTTCACTGCCAGCGTGCAAATATCCGCACATTCCCTGTCAAGCCGGATGCAGCCGCTTAGATCGTGGTGCGCACTTTCTTCCAAACATTTTGTAAAACAATGGTTGCAAGCTTCCATACATTCGATACAAGCTTCAATGGTTTGCTGCATGCTTGATTCCCCCTCATATGTTCGTGTATGATTTTATGTTTCCCGGCTGAGGTTAAGAAAAACAGTGGAGTGTGTTTTAGGGGGAGAGGGTGTAAATATAATCTGATCGTGTCGATCAAAATCGGGTGCTAGCGATCCATCAAATAGTATAAAAACCAGACAGCATGGTTTTGTTCATCTCGTGCGGCGCGCGTAAAGATACCCTTTGCCTTTACATTTGAGGTTTCCTCAGCTGCGCGTAAGTAAAAGTCAACGGTTTTCTGTTCATCTTTAAAAGCGGCATCAAGTCCTCTTGTAAAAGTGTCCGGGCATTTCTCTGTTTGTTTCGGCATGATAGGTTTGCCTGTAATGGCTCCGTATAATGAGGAGAAATCACGGAGATGGCGGATCTCATCGCGCCTGATTTCTTCAATTTGTTTTCTGACATCAGCAGGGTGGGCAAGTTCAGCAAGCCTGCGGTAGCATTGAACCGCGCTGAATTCTCCGTTGATGGCTTTCTGGAGATTTTGAATCAAAACAGGGTCTTCCCGGTATTGCGCTGGATAAGGAAAATAGCTGTAATACAAGGGGGTTCAACTCCGTTCTTAAGGAATTGGGCTTCTGTAAAAGTATATGTGAGGCCAGAAAACATGTGCGGAGAAATTCAGCTTCTTATAAATGAAAAGGCCGTTTTTACCAATAGATCAGATTGGTCATTTTCGTCAATATTCGATAAAATATAAACAGATAAAAAGAGAGGGGTCTTCTAATTTGGGAGCAGAGTTTTTAGTAGGCAGGTCCGGGAGTGGAAAAACGAAGCTGATCATCGACAGCATTCAAGATGAACTGCGCCGGGCTCCATTCGGGAAACCGATCATTTTTCTAGTCCCGGATCAAATGACGTTTTTAATGGAATACGAGCTTGCTAAAACGCCTGATACGGGCGGCATGATTCGTGCTCAAGTCTTCAGCTTTTCACGACTGGCCTGGCGCGTCCTTCAGCATACGGGAGGAATGAGCAGGCCGTTTCTTACGAGCACGGGCGTACAGATGCTCCTGCGGAAGCTCATTGAAGAGCACAAACAGGAGTTTAAAGTCTATCAAAAAGCAAGTGATAAAAGCGGTTTTACCGCACAGGTAGAACGGATGCTGACTGAGTTTAAGAGATACTGTCTGGAACCGGAAGATATTCGCCGGATGGCGGATAGCGGAACAGCTTCCGAGTATCGGGGGGAACGTGTTTTATCTGAAAAGCTTCATGATTTATCGATCCTGTACCAGCAGATGGAAAAAAGCCTTGAGGATCAGTATCTTCATTCTGAGGATTATTTGACGCTATTGGCAGAGCATATCCCGCAGGCGGAAGATTTGAAAGGGGCACATGTCTATGTAGACGGCTTTTATCAGTTTACACCGCAGGAATTCAGGGTGTTAGAGCAGCTTATGCTTCAGGCAGAGCATATCACGTTTTCACTCACAGCGGACAAGCCGTCACATGAGGGGGAGCCGCAGGAACTTGATTTGTTCAGAATGACGGGAAAAACGTATTATCGCCTGCACCAGACGGCAAAGGAACTGAATCTGGACATCACCTATAAAGAGCTTGATGAATCAAAGCGGCACAAGCGCGCACCGGAATTAGCCCATTTAGAAGCACAGTATGAAGCGCGTCCGGTTATTCCGTTTGCTGAGAAACAAGAGGCTTTTACCGTGATGCAGGCCGCTAACAGACGAGCAGAGCTGGAAGGTATTGCCCGGGAAATCCACAGCCTTGTCAGAGAGAAGGGCTACCGCTACAAGGATATGGCGATTCTAGCGCGTCAGCCTGAAGACTATAAGGATATGGTCAAGGAAGTATTTGCAGATTACGAGATTCCTTATTTTATTGACGGGAAAACATCTATGCTGAACCACCCGTTAGTAGAATTTATCCGGTCAAGCCTTGACGTATTAAAGGGAAATTGGCGTTATGAAGCGGTGTTCCGCTGCGTGAAAACCGAACTGTTATTCCCGCTTAACCAGCCGAAGGCCAAGGTAAGAGAGCAGGTTGATCAGCTGGAGAATTACTGTATCGCTTACGGCATCAAAGGCGATCGCTGGACAAAGGGCGATCGTTTCCATTACAGACGTTTTGTGTCGTTAGATGATGAATTTGCGCAGACCGATCAAGAAATCGAAATGGAAAACATGCTGAATGACACGCGCGATTGGATTGTTCCGCCGCTGTTCCAGCTGCAGAAACGAATGAAAAAAGCAAAAACGGTTCAAGAGAAGGCGGAGGCGCTTTACCGTTATTTAGAAGAGACGGATGTGCCGCTGAAGCTGGATCAGGAAAGACAGAGGGCTGAGGAAGACGGCAGAATCATTGAAGCGCAGCAGCACCAGCAGGCGTGGGATGCAGTCATTCAGCTGCTTGAGGAGTTTGTGGAAATGATGGGCGAAGATGACATTTCTCTCGATTTGTTTCAGCAAATGATGGAGACCGGTGCAGAGTCGCTGACATTCTCTCTCATCCCTCCGGCGCTTGATCAGGTGTTTGTCGGCAATATGGATTTGTCCAGAATATACGGCACCTCATGCACCTTTGTGATCGGGGCAAACGACGGCGTCCTGCCGGCTCGCCCTGACGAAAACGGGGTGCTGTCGGATGATGATCGTGAGTGGCTGAAAACGATAGGTATTGAGCTTTCCTCCGGCGGGCGGGAGCGTCTGCTTGATGAGCATTTCCTCATCTATATGGCGCTTTCAAGCCCGTCTGACCGCCTTTATGTGACGTATCCGATTGCTGATGCGGAAGGAAAAACGCTTTTGCCGTCGATTATAATCAAGAGGCTGGAAGAACTGTTTCCGCAGCATCGTGAGCGTCTATTGACAAATGAACCGGAGCAGGTCAGCGATGAGGAACAGCTTATGTACCTTGTCAATAAAAGCGTGGCACAATCATACACCGCTAGCCAGCTCAGATTATGGACGAGGGAATATGAGATCAGTGATGTCTGGTGGAGCGCGTACAATGCGCTGATGAATGAACCTGACAGGCTGGAGTCGAAAAAGCTTTTCTCTAGCCTGTTTTTCCGAAATGAAGTCAAGCAGCTTGAACGCTCTGTATCGAGACAGCTCTATGGTGAACGCATTCAAGGGAGTGTGTCGAGGATGGAAACCTTTAACGCTTGCCCGTTCTCCCATTTTGCGTCCCACGGGCTGCATCTGAAGGAACGTCAATTTTTCAAGCTTGAAGCACCGGATATCGGGCAGCTCTTTCATTCGAGTTTAAAACTGATTTCAGACCGGCTGCGTGAGCACAAAATAGATTGGCGCGACCTAACGAAGGAGCAGTGCGAGCTGTTTTCTTATGATGCGGTCGAGCGGCTGGCTCCGAAACTGCAAAAAGAAATTCTGCTCAGTTCAAACAGACATTATTACGTGAAGGAAAAACTGCAAAAAATTGTCACGCGCGTGTCCGGCATTTTAAGCGAGCATGCGAAAGCGAGCGGATTCGTGCCGATCGGCCTTGAATTGGGCTTTGGCGGAAAGGGCCCGCTCCCGCCGCTTACCTTTAAGCTGAAAAACGGCTGTACGATGGAGCTCGTCGGGCGGATTGACCGCGTGGATAAAGCGGAAAGCTCTAAAGGCCTGCTCCTCCGAATTGTCGACTATAAATCCAGCGATAAAGGCCTTGACTTGGCGGAAGTGTATTACGGACTTGCGCTGCAAATGCTGACGTATCTGGATTTATCGATTACACATTCGTTAGACTGGCTAGGAATGAAAGCCACGCCGGCCGGAGTGCTGTATTTCCATATTCATGACCCGATGATACAATCGAATCTTCCGCTCGGACTTGATGAAATTGAACAGGAAATTTTTAAGAAATTTAAGATGAAGGGCCTCCTCCTCGGTGATCAGGAAGCGATTCGCCTCATGGATACAACCCTTCAAGAAGGAAGATCAAATATCATCAATGCGGGCCTGAAGAAAGACGGCTCACTCAGATCGGATTCAGCGGCAGTCGGTGAAAAAGAATTTGAGCTGTTGACGAAGCATGTGCGCCGCACCTTCCAAGAAGCAGGCGAGCAAATCACTGACGGGCGCGTATCCATTGAGCCGTATAAAATGAAGAACAAGACGCCTTGCACATACTGTGCGTTCAAATCAGTATGCCAATTTGATGAATCATTAGAAGAAAACGAGTATCGTCTGTTAAAGGCCGAAAAGGACAAGACGGTACTTGATTGGATAAAGAAGGAGGCTGATGGCAATGAACATTCCTAAACCGGCAGACAGCACATGGACAGATGACCAGTGGAATGCCATCGTCTCAACCGGCCAGGATATCCTTGTGGCAGCGGCGGCAGGCTCCGGTAAAACCGCTGTTCTTGTCGAAAGAATGATCCGGAAAATCACGGCGAAAGAAAATCCGATTGATGTAGACCGGCTTCTCGTTGTCACCTTTACAAACGCCTCAGCGGCAGAGATGAAACACCGGATCGCGGATGCACTGGAAAAAGAGCTGGTAAAACGCCCAGGATCACTGCATATCCGACGCCAGCTGTCCCTATTAAACCGGGCCAGCATTTCAACGCTTCATTCGTTTTGCCTGCAGGTGCTGAAAAAATATTACTACCTGATTGATCTTGATCCGGGCTTTCGGATTGCTGATCAGACAGAAGGCGAGCTTCTCGGGGACGAGGTGCTGGATGAGCTGTTTGAGGATGAATATGCAAAGGGTGATAAGGCGTTCTTTGAGCTTGTCGACCGCTACACGACTGACCGGCATGACTTAGATCTGCAATATCTCGTGAAACAGGTGTACGAGTATTCCCGTTCCCACCCTGATCCGGAGACATGGCTGAAAAGTTTTGTTCATTTGTATGATGTAACAGAAAAGAGCGCGATCGAGGAACTGCCGTTTTATCCGTATGTCAAAGAAGATATTGCGATGGTGCTGGACGGAGCAAAGGAAAAGCTTCAGCGTGCCCTTGAGCTGACAAAAGCGCCGGGCGGGCCGGCGCCGCGCGCTGAAAATTTTCTCGATGATCTCTCGCAGATTGATGACCTGATTCAGCATCAGGATGACTTCAATGAACTTTATCAGCGCGTGCCCGCTGTCTCCTTTAAGCGTGCAAAAGCGGTGAAGGGGGACGAGTTTGATCCCGTCTTGCTTGATGAAGCGACAGACTTAAGAAATGGCGCCAAAAAACTGCTTGAAAAACTCAAAACCGATTACTTCACCAGAAGCCCGGAGCAGCATGTAAAAAGTTTGGCTGAGATGGAGCCTGTCATTGAAACACTCGTCCAGCTTGTGATCAGCTACGGGAAACGGTTTGAAGCCGCGAAGCAGGAGAAGTCGCTCATCGATTTTTCTGATTTGGAGCATTATTGCCTGTCTATCTTGACCGCTGTGAACGAAAAAGGCGAACGTGAGCCGAGTGAGGCGGCTAGATTTTATCAAGAGCAGTTTCATGAGGTGCTTGTCGATGAATATCAGGACACCAACCTGGTGCAAGAATCCATTCTTCAGCTCGTCACAAGCGGGCCGGAAGAGACAGGCAACCTGTTTATGGTAGGAGATGTCAAACAGTCGATTTATCGATTCAGGCTTGCGGAGCCGCTTCTTTTTCTCTCCAAGTACAAACGGTTTACAGAGAGCGGAGAAGGTACAGGCCGGAAAATCGACTTGAACAAAAACTTTCGAAGCAGAGCTGATATTTTAGACAGCACAAACTTCTTATTCAAACAGCTGATGGGCGGCAAAATCGGCGAGGTCGATTATGATGAACAGGCTGAGCTGAAACTCGGAGCGGCGTATCCGGAAAACAATGAAACGGAAACAGAGCTGCTGCTGATTGACAAGTCAGAGGAGGCGGACGCAGGCGAGGAAGCGGAAGAGCTGGAAACGGTGCAGTTCGAAGCAAAAGCGATCGCCAAGGAAATACGCAAGCTGATCTCATCGCCATTTAAGGTATATGACGGGAAAACGAAAACACACCGCAATATTCAATACCGCGATATCGTGATTTTGCTGCGATCCATGCCGTGGGCGCCGCAAATCATGGAGGAACTGCGAGCTCAGGGCATACCGGTTTACGCCAATTTAACATCAGGCTACTTTGATGCGGTGGAAGTGTCTGTGGTGCTTTCTGTCCTGAAGGTGATTGATAACCCGTATCAGGATATTCCGCTTGCTTCCGTTCTGCGTTCACCGATTGTCGGTGCTGACGAGAACGAGCTGTCTTTGATCCGGCTTGAAAACAAAAAGGCGCCGTACTATGAAGCAATGAAAGACTATCTGGCAGCCGGCGACCGAAACGATGAGCTCTATCAAAAGCTGCAAACGTTTTACGGACATTTACAAAAGTGGCGCGCTTTTTCGAAAAACCATTCGGTGTCCGAGCTGATCTGGGAAGTGTACCGCGACACAAAATATATGGATTATGTCGGCGGGATGCCGGGCGGAAAACAGCGCCAGGCTAACTTGCGTGTCCTTTATGACCGGGCGCGCCAATATGAATCGACGGCATTTCGCGGCCTGTTTCGCTTTTTGAGGTTTGTCGAACGCATGCAGGAACGCGGTGATGACCTGGGAACGGCGAGAGCGTTAAGCGAACAGGAGGATGTTGTCCGTTTAATGACGATTCACAGCAGCAAAGGACTCGAATTTCCAGTCGTCTTCACAGCGGGACTCGGCCGGAATTTCAACATGATGGATCTCAACAAATCCTACCTGCTGGACAAGGAGCTTGGGTTTGGCACGAAATTTATCCATCCTGAATGGCGCATCAGCTATCCGACGCTTCCGCTCATCGCGATGAAGAAAAAAATGCGCAGGGAACTGCTGTCTGAGGAATTGCGTGTCCTCTATGTTGCTTTAACGAGGGCAAAGGAAAAGCTGTTTCTTGTAGGCTCATGCAAGGATCATCAGAAACAGCTGGCAAAATGGCAGGCATCCGCGTCCCAAGCTGACTGGCTTCTGCCGGAATTTGACCGCTATCAGGCGAAAACGTATTTGGATTTCATCGGACCTGCTCTTGTCAGACACAGAGACTTGGAGTCTTTGGCTGAGGGCGGCGCGGCAGCGGTTTCTGATATATCAGGCCATCCGGCCCGCTTTGCTATTCAAATGATCCATTCATATGATCTGCTTGATGATGAGCTGGAAGAGAGACTGGAAGAAAAAAGCGAACGTCTTGAAGCGATCCGCCGTGGTGAACCGGTTCCCGGCCCGTTTGCATTTGAGGAAAAAGCTCGCGAGCGGCTGGCCTGGAAGTATTCGTATCACGAGGTGACACACATTCGCACGAAGCAGTCCGTTTCTGAGATTAAAAGAAGAAGAGAGTACGAAGACGAATACAGCGGACGGGCGCCCGTTAAACCGGCTGATGGAAGCATTCTGTACAGACGCCCGGCTTTCATGATGAAAAAAGGCCTGACAGCAGCAGAAAAAGGAACAGCTATGCATACGGTCATGCAGCATATTCCGCTGACACATGTGCCGACGATAGAAGAAGCGGAACGGACAGTGCAGCATCTTTATGAAAAAGAGCTGCTCACCGAAGAACAGCAATCCGCTATCAATATTGAGGAAATCGTTCAATTTTTCCATACGGAAATTGGCGAAAAACTGATCGGCGCTAAATGGAAGAACCGCGAAGTTCCATTCAGTTTGGCGCTTCCGGCAAAAGAGATTTATCCTGATGCGAAAGAGGCGGATGAGCCGCTATTGGTGCAGGGGATCATCGATTGTCTCTACGAAACAGAGGATGGCTTATATTTGCTGGACTATAAAACAGACCGAATTGAGGGTAAATTCCAGCACGGCTTTGAAGGAGCAGCCCCGATCCTGAAAAAGAGATATGAAACGCAAATTCAGCTGTACACAAGGGCCGTTGAACAAATTGCTCAAACGAAGGTAAAAGGGTGTGCGCTTTATTTCTTTGACGGAGGGCACATTCTGACTTTATAACGAGATCCATAAGCTCCGGGAATTCAGACGGAGCGGATCTCGTTTTCTATACAAAAGAGAGGTGAACGCATTTGCGGATTTTACATACGGCTGACTGGCATCTAGGAAAAACCCTTGAAGGAAGAAGCAGGCTGAGTGAACAGGCGGATGTATTGGACGAACTGAATACAATCGTAAAGGAAGAGCAGATCGATGCTATTGTGATGGCGGGAGACGCGTTTGATACCGTGAACCCGCCGGCTTTAGCCGAGCAGTTATTTTATGAAAGCCTGTCCGCTCTCAGTGACAGAGGAAAGCGCCCGATCGTTGTCATTGCCGGAAACCATGATAATCCTGACAGATTGTCCGCTGCTTCACCGCTGACACATGAGAACGGCATTTATTTAATCGGCTATCCGACAACTGAACCGCTTCATATAGAAGTGCCTTCAGCAGGTGAGCTTTTGGCTGTCGGAGCGCTGGCATATCCGTCTGAGGCACGGTTAAATGAAGTTCTTTCCGATACATTTGATGAGAAACTTCTCCGTGATCACTATGATGTGAAAATCAGGCAGGCGTTTGAACAGATTACAAGCCGCTTCCGAAAAGACGCCGTAAAGATTGCCGCCAGCCATATTTATGTTGCGGGCGGCAACCAAACAGACTCGGAGCGGCCGATTGAAGTCGGCGGCGCTTATACGGTGGCCGCTGAAAGCCTGCCGGCGGATGCCGCTTACGTGGCGCTTGGCCATTTGCATCGGCCGCAAACGATTAAACGGGCGCGAACGCTTGCGCGGTATTCTGGATCTCCGCTGGCCTACAGCTTTTCTGAGGCAGGCTACGCCAAATCGGTGACCATTGTAGACGCAAAGCCGGGCGAAGAGGCCTCTTGGCATGAGGTTTTATTATCAAGCGGCAAGTCTCTCGTAAAATGGAAAGCGGCAAATGGTTTAAGTGAGGTATACAGCTGGCTCGATGAAGGCAGGGATCAGAATGCCTGGATTGATCTTGAAATCCGTGTGACGGACCAGCTGTCACTTGAAGACATTCACCGACTGCGAAAAGCACATCCGGGCTTTATCCATATCAGGCCGGTCTTTGAAGAACAAAACATTGAGCGCGAACGGATCGAGGTTAAGCATGTGTCCATCGAAGACCGTTTCAAGAAATTTTATGAAAAACAGACAGGCGGCGCAGTGCCGGATGATGAAATGGTGAAGCTGTTTTTAGAGCTTGCATCAGGCACAGAAGATGAGGAGGAAGCAAGATGAAGCCGATCGCCTTAACGATAAAAGGGCTCCACAGCTTTAGGGAGGAGCAGACGATAGATTTTGACAGCCTTTCCGGTGCAGGTGTCTTCGGTATTTTCGGGCCGACAGGAAGCGGTAAATCCTCGATCCTTGATGCGATGACCCTTGCTTTATATGGAAAGGTAGAGCGGGCGGCGAACAATACGCACGGGATCTTAAACCATGCGGAAGATTCGCTGACTGTTTCCTTTACCTTTGCGCTTCAGACCAATCATCAAACCTCTTACAAAGTCGAGCGCGTGTTTAAGAGAACGGATGAAATGAAAGTGAAAACAGCGCTTTGCCGTTTCATCGAGATCAAGGATGAGCAAACTGTGCTTGCTGATAAGGCCAATGAAGTGAACAAAAGAGTCGAGGAGCTCTTGGGGCTGACCATCGACGACTTTACGAGAGCGGTTGTGCTGCCGCAAGGGAAGTTTGCTGAATTTCTTTCCTTAAAAGGGGCGGAACGCAGGCATATGCTTCAGCGTTTATTCAATTTGGAACAGTATGGAGACCGCCTTGTGAAAAAGCTGAGACGGCAGGCACAGGAAGCCAATGCGAGAAAAAACGAAATGCTTGCAGAGCAATCGGGTCTCGGCGAGGCGAGTTCAGAAGCGGTTGAACAAGCTGAACAAGCGGTTGAACAAGCGGAAGCCAAACTGGAATCAGTGCGAAAAAATCGTGATCAAATAAAAGAACGGTTTGCGGAGCATCAAGAGATCTGGAATGTCCAAAAGGAAAAAATCGTTTATGAAGCAGAGAAAAAGCAGCTTGAAGAGGAAGAACCGCATGTCGGCAGCATGCAAAAACGCCTGGCGGAAGCGGAAACAGCAGCCGCTCTAAAGCCGTATGCGTACCGGTACTTGGAAGCGGTACAGCATGAGGAGAAGGCCGCGAGGGAAGAAGTGCTTGCCCAAAAGGATTTAACAGAACGCACCGCTTTCTTTCAGCAAAAGAATGAAGAATATGAAGCGTGGCGCCGCCATAAAAGCGAGAAAGAGCCAGAGCTTTTAGCTGAGCAGGAACAGCTCTTCCGCTTGCAGGAGATCGAAATCAAATTGAGAGAGGCCCAGCAGGAGGCAGAGCGCAAACAGGCTGAACTTCAGCAGAAGGCCGAAAATCTTCAATCTGTCATGAAGGAATTAGAAACCGTAACCGACCGTCTTACAAGGGGACAAAACAGACAGACGGAATTAAAACAGCAGCTCAAAACCTTGCAGGTAACCACTGATGAGCGGAAAAGCTGCCAGCAGGCCGCTGAAATGGCTTTGCGGATCAGACAGACTGAGGAGCAGCTGGCAAAAGAGAAAAAACGCATTGACGCATTGAACCTTGTATTACAGAAGATGAATGAGGAAAAGAGCACATTTGTTCAAAAGGCTGAAGCGGAAGAAAATAAAATCATACAGGCATATGAGGCTGTTCAAGCTGTGTATCATATGGTCTGCGAGACGGAACGGTCCCTTACGCGTACTGCTGATCAGGCAAAACAGCGACAAAACACACTTCATACTCAGCGTGAGAAAGCAAGAATGGCGGCACTTACCAAGGAGTTATCGGAAAAACTGATTGCCGGAAAACCTTGCCCGGTCTGCGGTTCAACCGATCATGATCCGTCTGCCTCAGCACATGGGACATATGAGCCGGATCGCAACGTTGAAGCAGAAATCAAACAGACAGAAGATTTGCTGTCAGAAGCGGCGACGCTCAGTCAGGAGATTCTTTCTGCCAAAATCACACTTGAAGAGCAGTCCGCCCGCTTTCTCGAGCAGTGTCCGTTTTTGAAATCGATTCAAGCGCCGACCCTTGAGGCAGCTGCTTCCTACGAGAATCAGCCGGTGCAGGAAGCATTTCATGCCGCAAAAATAGAATGGAAGCAAATCAAACAGGACATCCTGTCGGTCAAAACACGAATGACCCAAATGATCGGCACATATCAGGAATCATTAAAAAAAGCTGAACAGCTTAACGAGAGAATGAGTTTTGAAAAAAGAGAGGCTGACCGTATTGGCAGCATGATCGCAGAGCTTCAGTCCTCGATGGACAGCCAGCAGAAGATGTTTCATGAAGCATTTGAAGGCCAATCTCTGGATGAAGCGGAAAAATGGCAGCAAGCCATCGAAGAAAAGGACCGGGCTGCGGAAGAATGCGAGAAACGAATTGAACGCAGTATCGCTTTTCTTTCTGAGCATGAGTCACAAAAGGATCAGCTGCGGGAATCGAGCTATCAGCTTGAAAGGGAAAAATTGGAGATTCACTATGCCGCAGAACGTACGAAGGGCGTCATAGCTGATTATAAGCAGGAACTCGGAGACTATGTAAAAGAGGATTCCATCCAATCGAAGCTCCGCTCAGTTCAGCAGGATCTGAAGTGTTTAAAGGAAAAAGAACAATCTCTATATGAAGAGTTGCAAACCGCCCAAATGATGCTCAATCAGGCAAAAAGCCGCGCTTCAGCAAGCGAGCATACGCTTAAGGAAGCGGAAGAAAGGTTGAAAAAAGCGGAAGCGGATTGGCTTGAACATGCGAAAAGCACCCGCTTTGTCCGGGCTGACGAGGTAGAGCGCAGTCTCATCCCAGCCGATGAGCTTGAAAAGATCAAAGGCAGCATTGACCAGTTTCTGGATAAATGTAAGCAAAATGCCGCAAACTTAAAACGTGTGTCTGATAAGCTCGCCGGCAGATCCTTATCCGAAAGTGAATGGAACGAAACCGTCACGTCCTTAAAAGAAGCCGAGGAGGCATTTGGGACTGCTATGGAAGAAAAAGGAGCGGCGGCCAAAGCACTGGCTGTAATCCGCGACCATCACAAACGTTTCAATGAAATTGAAGCTGAGCTGAAAAAATGGCAGACCCATATCGACAGGCTGGACAAGCTTCAAGCGGTGTTTAAAGGCAATACGTTCGTTGAATTTTTAGCTGAGGAACAGCTTGAAAGTGTTGCACGGGATGCGTCAGCACGGCTCGGCGTGCTGACAAGACAGCGTTATGCCATTGAAGTGGATTCAGAAGGCGGATTTGTGATGCGGGATGATGCCAATGGAGGTGTTAAGCGCCCGGTATCAAGCTTGTCAGGAGGGGAGACCTTCCTTACCTCGCTTTCTCTTGCTCTCGCGCTGTCTGCGCAGATTCAGCTTCGCGGTGAATACCCGCTTCAGTTCTTTTTCTTGGATGAAGGGTTTGGAACGCTTGACCAAGATCTGCTTGATACGGTTGTCACTGCCTTGGAAAAACTGCAGTCAGACAATCTGTCTGTCGGCGTGATCAGCCATGTGCAGGAACTGCGGGCGCGGCTTCCGAAAAAGCTGATCGTACATCCGGCTGAACCTAGCGGACGCGGCACAAGGGTAACACTTGAGATGATGTAGGGGGACGCGGATGTGGCAAAACAGACTGTCGGGATATGTGAGCTGTGCGGCCGGAGCGATGTCCAGCTGACAGAGCACCACCTCACACCGAAGGAAGAAGGCGGAACGTTCCTGCCGACTGCGATGCTTTGCATCCCTTGCCATAAACAGATCCACGCCTTGTATACAAATCAGGAGCTGGCAGTTCGACTGTCCGGAATAGAAGAGCTCAGAAACGATCCGCAGCTTGCCTGGTTTGTTAAATGGATCAGAAAACAGCCGCCTGAAAAGCTGATTAAAACAAAGAAGTCCAATGAACGGAAAAAGAAAAAATAAAAAGCAGCCCTCTCTTTGCAGAGCGGCTGCTTTTTATCCGTTTCCAACCATATCCTGATCGCTGACATCGGGGTCTATATAATTTGTCGCGTTGACTGCATTGTTTAAAAGAAGGAAATCTCCCGTGTTTCCTGCTCCCGAACCGAGCGCAGATTTTGAAGAGCTTTTCGGAGAAAGGTAAAAGGAATCACCAAAGTTCACGACTCCGCCCGATATGGAATTGATAGCTATAGGCCCGACAATTGCTGGCATAGACGACACCCTTTATAGAAGTCTCTGTTTATTATATGCCCGTGCCGGACGATTGTGAGTTTGGAGGGAGAATCTGACGGATATGTTTAATCCGCGCGTCGCCGCGTACGACCGAAGCTGAGCCTGCATGAAAAACGGAAGAGGATGAGACCCCTTGAATTTTGATGTTGCGGACATGAATGACAGGCATCTCATGGCAAAAAGCGGTTTGCACGCCCGTTTCCGGAAGAAGCTTCACAGCGTGCTGATCAAAAATAGGGTACTCCTTTCTGTTAAATGAGCCCTCATTTTCATAAAACGTTGAAAGCGAGCGCTGAACAGCGAGCACTTTTATTTTCATATCAATTTCGTTTGTATCGCCTGCTTGAAATACGCTTGATATACCGAGCGAGTTAAATTTAATCTGTCTGATGCGTGATATACGCTTAAGCATGATTCGACGGCAGCGGAGCAAACGGACCGATAATAAGAGATTCAGGCGGCGTATCGAAAATAGACGATAAATAGATGGATTCTGCGTCTCCAATTTGGAAAACAGAGGAACTGGATACACCGTTCATTCGGATATCTCCGACTTCCAGGCTGCGGTTGACGACGGTAAAGATCATGCTTGCTCATCTCCTTTCATCTCGGAGGGGATATGTTCGAGAAAATGTTCCACAGCACGGATCACGTCACGCTTCACATGCTCAGCGATATGTTCCGCATATTGTTTGGGCGGCGTGTTTTCTTCTTTTTTGATATGGGACATATAATAGTGAATCCGGCTGTCTATTTGTTTTCTGATGTCCTCAATTACATGATGCCGATTTGTATCGTCAAGCCTGCTGTCATATTGGTTTTCTAGCTGCTCCAAAACAGCCGGGATTTCCTCGGTTAAGTACATGTCGACGTTCTGCCGGATTTGCTGCATGAGCTGGGCGCTCTCTTCCTGCTGCATCATTCCGATTTCCGGTGTAGCCTGGCTCACTTCAAAGTTTTGAACGCTGTTCGGGTCTGTCGGATTTAAACCGATATTCAGCGTGCCGTCGAGCCGTTCGATTTTCAGCTGATCAAATTTATATTCCACACGCTCAATGGTTGTGGCCGGCCGCTGTTTCATCGTATTCATTTCAGTTTGCATCTCTTTCAGCTGGCGTTCGAGCTGCTGAATATGCAGCGCCTGCTGCTGAACGAAGGAATTCAAATTTTGCAAGTAAGAGGAAATGGATTGATCATACATGTTCTTTCACCTCTCATCTTATTATTAACGGCCAGGGGGCTGGAGCGGCACCAATGATCCTGTATCGGGCCCTTCCGATTCAACCTGTTCCCCCAAAGCGGAAACCTCAGGTGCGGGTTCCACATAGCTGCCCGTATTATACAAGTTTGAAAGAGACTTAATAGATCCGGCGCTCCCGATTTGCAGTATGGAGGAGTTGCTGATTGATTCCAGCCGGAGATAGTTAATTTGGATGGTTTGATTGATATAAAAATTCATGAAGCACCACTCCTTTACGCATTGCCTGCGATCGGCTGATCAACCACATCATTGTCGTACACATTCGTTGCGTTTTTATAATTCATCACCTTCAGACTGTCACCGGTATTAAAGCTTCCTGCCCCGGCAAACGTTCTGACCTCGGCTTGAGGAGAAATGGTAATGCAGTCTCCGATATGAACGACTCCGCTCGTACCGACCGCATTAATTTTAAACGCTCCGACGATTGCCGGCATACGAGCACATCCTTTGTTGTAAAATTGAAAAAAGGCAGGTAAAGTAAGGACAAGATTTGTTTCTGCTGGGCTATTCACGATAGCTTATGACAAACGCACATTTGTGTGAGAGAAAATTAAATGGGGACATGCCGGAGAGATGTATAAAAAAATCCGTTTATTTTTTCAAGATGAAGGTTTACACATTTCAGAAGCTGGGTATTGTATATGGCCAAGCGGAAATGCGGCGATGCTGCCGCTGTCCGCCTGCGTGATTGTATAGTGTGTTGCGTTGGTGTATGTGCAAAAGAGGTACAGGAAATGTCTTTCGGAGTAATTCGTGCTGCTGGAGTGTTATCTGCCGTGATATTTCATGCTGATCCTGAAAGGGTCTGCTGAATTGTTCTTGTTTTCGGACGGCAAATTCTCGCCCTGAAGCATATCTCAGGATGTTGATGAGCAATAGCGGCGGGTGAGGCGGGAAGCCTTTAAATACATATCATATGATCACACACGGGCGTTTTGCCCCCAAGAGGTGATTTCTTCTTTAATTCGAATATTGAGCAGACTGTCCAGCTCTTGGCTGCATTGAATCGTTTCTTTCGAATTCATACCGTATTTTTGTGCTGTTTCAATTAGCATAACTCTCATTTCTTCAATTTTTGTATTCATGAAACAATCTCCAATTCTAGATTTTATTTTGATGCATACAGGATATAGATAGTATAACCTATTTTGGCTGAAAAGGTTGCCTTTCGTCAATTTGACTAAAAAAGCGACAATTTTTGCTGCGGTCTTTTTGACTTGCTCTGGTTGAGAAAGGACTATAGTCTCGCCAGGTGTACTTGTAAAAAGTCCTGCCGCTCTTCGATTTCGCGCAGGATATTTGCTTGCTCCTTCTCTAATTGTAAGGGGCTTTTTTTCATGTGCGGATCATCGCTTGCTCTTTGACAAATGTCAAAATGCCAGTCTCTGATAAACGGAGACAGACGGTCGATCGTAAACTCCCGGCTCAGCACGTTTTTCATTAGCGCGTGATATTGTGCCCGGAAAGCTGGGATGGAGAGAAGTCTTGACGCAAGTGTACGGCCGTTTGCCAATAGAGGGTCTTCTTCTGTAAATCCGTATGCGGCAAGCGCTTTTGTTTCCATTGGAGCGATGTGAAAGCGGCCGGCCTCGTTCAAACAAAAGCCGTAATAAAAGGCTTGGCGGGTGCAGGCGCTGCCGATCAGCCACAGGAAAAACAGCTTTACATCAAGATACAATTTAATTCGTTCGGCAAATTCGTCATCCTCCGCTGTGCAGATCAGCGTGAGAAATTCACGTAAGTATGCGGTGCGCTGTCTGTTTTCAATGGTAGCGTCGTGGTTGAAAACAGACAGCGGAACCCTCGGATCGGTATCCTTCACTTCATAAATGGCTCCTTTCGGAAGCCGGCGATTCTCATCGAGCCCATCAATTTTTAAATAAATGCCTTCCCTTTGACCATTGATGATCAGAAAGATGTAAGAAGCATCCTGGGAAGCGACGCCGATTTGATGAAAAAAACAATAAGCAAGCCTGCGCCGCATCAGTGAAGGATCATCTTGTTCCGCATTCAGATAAAACTTTTTTTCACCGAGCGGAGACTGATCACAGTTTATTTCATAGGACGCCTTTTGCAGGCTGTCACGCTGTGTGAGAAGAATGGGAGAAACGATTCTGTCTGTCATCATCAGTCCCTTGGCAGTCCCCGTTCTGTTAAGCTGCTGCCGACGAAAAAATAAATGTATGCTTTCCATATTCTTTCCTCCTCCTCAGAAGCCATTTGTATGATATGTACAGCGAGCCAGTCCCGAAACGGGAATGAAAACACGCATTTGATAAAAAGGAATTTCAGCATTCGACAGAGAATAATTGAAGTAGAACTCTGATTTAAAAGATGATGGAGGAATAACATGAAATTTGCGACAGGGGAACTTTACAACCGAATGTTTGTCGGCCTGATCATTGAAGATGATAAAATTATGGACTTGCAAAGGGCTGAAAAAAAACTGTTTGAACTTGAGACGATTCCGGGTTCGCTGATTGAGTGTATCGCAGAAGGGGATAAATTTGTTGCGCATGCAAGGCAGCTGGCCGAGTGGGCGAAGAAACCAAATGATGAGCTTGGATCATTTATTTACTCATTATCTGACGTGAAGCTCCATGCGCCTATTCCTAAGCCGTCAAAAAATATCATGTGCATCGGCAAAAACTATAGGGATCACGCAATTGAAATGGGCAGCGAGGCTGATATTCCGGAGCATCCGATGGTATTTACAAAATCGCCTGTAACAGTCACTGGCCACGGTGATGCGGTAAACAGCCATGAGGAGGTCACCTCTCAGCTCGATTACGAAGGAGAGCTTGCTGTCGTCATCGGAAAAAGCGGCACCCGCATTTCAAAAGAAGAAGCTTATGACCATATTTTCGGATATACGATTGTGAATGATATCACGGCGCGGGATCTGCAAAAAAGACATAAGCAGTTTTTTATCGGAAAAAGTCTGGATACGACATGTCCGATGGGACCTGTGCTTGTACATAAATCGTTAATTCCCGATCCGGAGCGCCTTAAGGTTGAAACGAGGGTCAACGGCGAGCTGCGCCAATCCGGCTCGGCAAGCGATATGATTTTCTCTGTCGCGGAATTAATCGAAACCCTTTCAATGGGGATGACGCTTGAAGCGGGGGACATCATTGCCACCGGCACGCCGTCTGGTGTAGGAAAGGGCTTTACACCGCCGAAATTTCTGCGGCGAGGCGATCAAATCGACATCACGATTGAACCCATCGGAACGCTGTCAAATCAAATCAGCTGATCATAAGGAGGGCGGCACAGGAACCGCCCGCTTTTTCTGTGAATCATCTTTTGTAGCCAGGGACAAGATCGTGGTACTATAAGTGGGGTAATGTTATCTGATAGGGGGAACATGTATGACACACATGCATATTACATCATGGGTGGTAGCGCTGATCCTGCTTTTCGTCAGCTACTCGCTGTATTCATCAGGAAGTGCGAAGGGCGCCAAAATCACTCATATGATTCTGCGGTTATTCTATATCATTATTATTTTGACAGGTGCTGAGCTGTTTGTCCGTTTTGCCAACTGGAACGGGGAATACGCTGGAAAAATGCTGCTTGGCATTATCACCATCGGACTGATGGAAATGCTATTGATCCGCAAGAAAAAAGAAAAATCAACTGGCGGACTGTGGATCGGCTTTATCATTGTCCTTGTGCTGACAGTGCTGCTCGGTCTTCATCTGCCGATTGGATTCCGATTATTTTAATAGAAAAAGCTTGAACCCGGTTCTAAAGAGAATCGGGTTTTTTTTATATGGTTCCTCCCTGATATTCCAAATCATTTAAAATAACCTTAAAATTCCCTGTAAGCGGTATCTCGGCCTATGAAATTATGATACTCTTCAAAAAGATTCATTATTTTACAGGAGGGATAACATGAAACGAAGAAAATTCAGCTCTTTTTTGGCGGCAGTGCTCATTTTCGCACTGATCTTCAGCCTTTTTTCTCCAGGCACCAAAGCAGCTGCTGCCGGAACCATTGATGTAGCCGGTGTGCTGGAAAAAGGCAAAGAACAAACGGGAACCATGAAGGAACCGGAGCAGGCGAAATGGTATCAAGTGAATCCTGGAAAGGCAGATATTCAGAAAGACTCGCATATGGCACTGACTGTTAAGAGTGATGCTGTTCTGAATGTATCTGTCTATTCAAGCAAGGAAAAAGCGCTTAAAGATGAGACGTTTGACATGTACCGTTCCTACACAGCAGAGGATGGAAAGAGCGAAATTGTTTTTCCTTATGCATGGAGCGGCCCTTACTATGTAAAGGTTGAGAACCTTGGGGAAGAGGAAACGGAAGACGGAGGAAGCGCAGAAGCAGCTGCCGAAGCCAAATATACGATTGGATATACAGGCACCAAAAAACAGCCCTCAGATCTGGAAGAGGAAGAAGCCTGCCCGGTGGAAATGAGTGTCGATCAGAAAAAATCGGGAAAAGGCATTCTGGCAAAGCTGAGAGCGATTCGTGATGAGCAGCTCAGCCAAACAGCAGAGGGCAAAGAACTGACAAGCCTTTACTACAAAGCGGCTCCATTTATTGCTGCAAAACTCGCACTCAATAAAACAGAGAGAAATGAAGTCTATCAAGATCTTGTAACGTTAAAACCGATGTTTGACGATGTGTCAGAAAATGGCGCAGCGTCTGCATATAAGGTAACCGAAAAGGATCAAAAAGCAATCAATCGGTTATACGAAACGGCTTTACAATCTGTTCCGTCTTTCCTGAAAGGGGATATAAAGAAACAGGCGGAGCGATTAAACATCACAAAGCTTGAAGGCAAGACGGCAGGAGCGGTTTTATCTGAAAACAGCCTGGCGGCAAAAAGCGAAGCTCAGACAACAAAGGTGATTTTTAAGGTAAAAGACAATAAAAGCCTCTCATCAGTACATAACGAAATGAAGGGCTTTTCTGCCAGCGCGCAATCGAAACAAGACATTTCCAATGTGAAAAAGGCAAAGAAACTGTTTGACAACCTCTACTCTTTTGAACTGCCGAAGGATCAAAAGCAAAGCGGGACATACACGGCAAGCGCAAAACGTGTGAAAAGCGCTGCCGCGACATTATCCAAAATGTCTAACGTAGAATTTGCTGAACCGGTTCAGGAATACAAAAGCCTGTCTAACGATGTTCAGTACTCTTACCAGTGGCCGCTTAGAAACAATGGTGAAAACGGCGGCATCAAAAATGCAGATGTCAAATATGAGCCTGCCAGCACATTGCTGTCCAAGCGCAAGCTGAACGATACATTGATTGCGGTTGTGGACACAGGTGTAGACAGTACGCTTGCTGATTTAAAAGGGAAAGTAAGAACCGATCTGGGACACAATTTTGTGGGACGGAATAACTATGCAATGGATGATCAAGGGCATGGAACGCATGTCGCCGGCATTATCGCCGCCCAAAGTGATAACGGCTATTCCATGACTGGCCTGAACGCCAAAGCGAAAATTATACCGGTTAAGGTGCTTGATTCAACAGGCTCCGGAGATACTGAACAAATTGCCCTCGGCATCAAATACGCAGCTGACAAAGGAGCAAAGGTCATTAACTTAAGCTTAGGCGGAGGCTACAGCCGCGTGCTTGAATTTGCTTTGAAATACGCGGCTGACAAAAACGTCCTGATTGCGGCAGCCAGCGGAAATGACGGAGCCAATTCCTTATCTTACCCAGCTTCCTCTAAATATGCCATGTCAGTCGGAGCGACGAACCGCATGGATATGACAGCAGACTTCTCTAACTACGGGAAAGGTCTCGACATCAGTGCGCCGGGTTCTGATATCCCGAGCTTGGTGCCGAACGGAAATGTGACGTACATGAGCGGAACGTCCATGGCGACGCCTTATGCTGCAGCTGCGGCAGGGCTGCTGTTTGCGCAAAATCCGAAGCTTAAAAGAACAGAAGTAGAGGATATCCTGAAAAAGACAGCGGACGATATTTCCTTTGAAAGTGCCGATGGTGAAGAAGAGGAAATGTATGACGATAATGGCGATCCAATCGAAATTCCCCGCATTCCAGGAGTTGACTGGCATTCCGGATACGGCCGGCTGAATGTGATGCAGGCTGTCAGCGCTGTTGATTTACAGGTGAAGGTCAATAAGCTGGAAAGCACGCAAACAGCCGTCAGAGGAAAAGCGAAAGAAGGCACGCTGATCGAGGTGATGAGCGGCAAGAAAAAACTCGGCAGTGCCAAAGCGGGAAAAGACGGTACATTTAAAGTCAGCATCCCGACTCAGAAACAAGATAAAGTCCTGCATGTGAAAGCCACTAAAGGCGATGCAAAAACATCCTTACAAGTGGTTGTCGTGAAAGGAAAACCATCCGGCACACCGAAAGTAAAGGCTGTCAAAACGAAAGACACAGCAGTAAAAGGCACGGCCAACAGCAAAGCGGTGATCAAAGTGAAAAACAAATCGAAAAAAGTGATCGCCTCTGGTAAAGCTGACGCAAAAGGTGCCTTTACAGTAAAAATCAAAAAACAAAAAGCCGGTACGGTGCTGTACGTCACGGCAGCTGATACGGATAAAAAAGAAAGCAAGGCTATAAAGGTTGTTGTAGAAAAATAAAGAAAAAGCGGTGCCGCAGCACCGCTTTTTTATTTGCGTCCCCGCTGGACCGCTGAATACATAATAGAACGTTTTCCATCGGAAGCCGTCCATTCGAACCGGTCGCCAGCGGTTCCTCTGCTGTAATGGTGCTGCAGCGCGCATTGGGCGTTATCATTTGAAAAGTGATAAAAGGAAACACCCTGTTCCTCTGAGATATTCGAAAAGACCTCTTTATTATAAGAAAACACGCAATCGAATACCGATAAACCAAAGCTGTGCAAATGCTGTAAAAAAGCGAGAAAGGTTTCATCATCCAGCGAATCCAGAAGCGTCATAAGCGGACGTTTTACCGATTTTTCATAGCGTATGCATTCTCCGCCGGAAAGGGAGATGTCTTCTCCGCAACATGTCAGAACCATTTTGTCCTGGAAATCGGCCTGCTCCCACTTCCCTTCGCGCTGAATCCAGATCGGTCTGTTTTGAAGACTTTCCGCCAGCAGCACATCACCTTCCTGGTTTTCGATTAAGCATATGCCGTCTTCGATCAGAATGGTGCCGTATTCCCATTTCTGTTCATCTTTATATAGAAATTGTTTTCGTTTCATAAATGAAGTGCTCTCCTTTTTTCTTCGTTCCTCTCTTTTCTTTCCAATACAAGCCTGTCCCATACAACTCTTTTGTGGACAAATCAACTATCTGTCTATAGATGCATAAACTTACTAAGGTGCTGAAAGAAACGAATTTGATACCGAAAGAAACGGGATTGGAGCTGATATCACATGTGTGGAATTACGGGTTGGGTCGACTTTAAAAAGCAGCTCGTCCAAGAAAAACAAACGATGAACAGAATGACAGACACTCTTTCCAAACGGGGGCCTGATGATTCTAACGTTTGGGGAGAGCACCATGTTTTATTCGGACATAAAAGGCTTGCGGTTGTTGATATTGAAGGCGGACGCCAGCCGATGGCATGCACCTATAAAGGGGATACGTACACAATTATTTACAATGGTGAGCTGTATAACACGGAAGATCTGCGCAAAGAGCTGCGGGCGCGGGGCCATCAGTTCGAGCGGACATCTGATACCGAGGTGTTGCTGCACAGCTACATTGAATGGCAGGAGAATTGTGTGGATCGCTTGAACGGCATTTTCGCCTTTGCCGTGTGGGATGAAAAGCGTGATCTGCTGTTTGCGGCGAGAGACCGTCTTGGCGTGAAGCCGTTTTTTTATACGGAGCAAGGCTCTTCTTTTCTCTTCGGATCAGAACTCAAAGCCATCCTCGCACACCCCGAGGTGAAGGCGCGGGTGGACAGAACGGGTCTCTCGGAAATTTTCGGGCTCGGACCGTCCAGAACCCCGGGGACAGGCGTGTTTAAAGGCATTAATGAAGTCCGTCCGGCCCATGCGCTGACGTTTTCTAAAGACGGACTGAACATATGGCGTTATTGGAATGTCAAAAGCGAGAAACATACGGACAGCTTTGAAGACAGTGTGGCCAATGTGAGATCGTTGTTTCAGGATGCGGTGACGCGGCAGCTAGTGTCGGATGTTCCGGTTTGTACGTTCCTATCCGGCGGACTTGATTCGAGTGCGATTACCGCCATTGCCGCAGGCCATTTTGAAAAGGAAGGAAAAGCCCCGCTTCATACTTATTCGATTGATTACGAAGAAAACGACAAATTTTTTCAAGCGAGCGCCTTTCAGCCGAATGACGACGGGCCGTGGATTGAAAAAATGACAGAGGCTTTCGGCACGACGCACCATAAATGCGTCATCAGCCAAAAAGATCTCGTCGATCATTTGGAGGAAGCCGTTCTGGTCAAAGACCTTCCGGGAATGGCTGACGTCGACTCGTCCCTATTATGGTTTTGCCGTGAAATCAAAAAGGACTTTGTCGTCAGCCTGTCAGGAGAATGCGCGGATGAGATTTTCGGCGGATATCCGTGGTTCCATACAGCAGACGTTGAGTCCGGTTTTCCGTGGATGAGATCAACTGAAGAGCGGGTGAAGCTGCTCTCCGATACGTGGCAGAAAAAATTGAATTTGAAGGAATACGTACATGCAAAATACGAAGAAACCCTGGCCGAAACGCCGTTATTAGACGGTGAAACAGGTGAGGATAAAGCAAGAAGACAGCTGTTCTATTTAAATATGCTTTGGTTTATGACCAATCTTTTGGATCGGAAGGATCGCATGAGCATGGGGGCGAGCCTTGAGGTGCGGGTGCCGTTTGCAGATCATCGGCTCGTTGAGTACGTCTGGAATATCCCATGGGAAATGAAAATGCATGACAACCGGGAAAAAGGCATTTTGCGAAAAGCGCTTGAAGGCATTTTGCCTGATGAAATCTTATATCGTAAAAAAAGCCCGTATCCGAAAACGCACCATCCTGAATATACAAAAGGCGTCAGCGAGTGGCTGGAAGCGATCAGGAGCCAAAAGGACTCCGTGCTCCATACCTTGCTGGACAGAAACCAATTGGATCAGCTTTTAGAGACGGAAGGCTCCTCCTTTCAGGTACCATGGTACGGTCAGCTGATGAAAGGACCGCAGCTGATCGCCCATCTTGCCCAAATTCATACATGGTTTGAGGCGTATCGGATTGATATTGACGAGAGGTAGGTTCTATTTTAAAAGCCGGAGATGTATAGATTAAAATAAGAAAGGATAGATGGGCAGAGAAATTATGCTCTATCTATCCTTTTTTTTACAACAGCAATATCGAAGTGTTGTTGCGCCAAAGTCCCCACGTTCCTTCAATATGAATGAATAGGTTTTAATGTTCTGCCGATAAAACTAGCTGATACTGGGCTTAACTTTAATTCCCTAGCCCATACAGAAAGTTGACCAATATGGTGGATTTCGTGAGCGATTATATGGTGTAATATTTCATCTCGCGTATATAGAACATCTTTCTCCCAAGGAACGCTTACAAGTTCATCTTTTATTAGCTCTGAATGTGTTTCTAAAACATCAATAATTTCAGTTCGGAATGTATTTGAGAGGGATTTCACTTTATCGAGTGTATGATAATCAGCGAACTGAACAACGATATCTTCTTTTCCTTGGATAGCACGAACCCAACTATATTCCACGTCAATAATATGAAAAAGGGTATATAAAATATTCTCTACCCCGCCAAGATGGTTTTTAAGTAACTCTTCAGTGCTTAGTTGATGACACCAAGTAAACCATTGATCTCTAACCTGCCAGTTATATTCAAAAAATTTTATCACTGAACTCACTCCATTACTATAATGTATTAAATAACAATTAGCCCTTTTTTTCGTGATTCCTCTTTTATTGAAGCAGTGATTGAGAAGTGTTTAATCTCTATCTGTTGTATGGCATTAAAAATAAAAAAGCATATCTCGTTGATGGTCCTGTTCAGACTAGGCATTCGAGGTTTATATGATTGAAGCAGCATGTTGCGCATTTTTCATTCTTGTTACTTTTACAAAGTAAGAATCGGCTTTTTCTTCATATACAATTAGGAGAAAACATAATAGACTTGAAGAAGCAGTGATACATAGGAGTGAAAAGAAATGAAAGAGATAAAAGAAGCTTATCAGCAGTGCGGACAGATTGTCAGCGAATACGCGCCAGCCTGTTTCCGGGCATTCTCATTTCTCCCGCTGAAGCAAAGACAAGCTGCTTGGGCTGTTTTGGCGTTTTGCCGTACGGCAGCCAGTGCAGATGAGAAGGCGATACCTGTATTTGAAGCTGAAGCTGAACATGTTTTTCAAAGGGCAAGTAACGGGAAACACGATTTGTGGAAAGCGTTCGACCATGCGTATCAGACATTTACATTAGACAGCGAGCCTTTTCGGGAGTTCCTTGCCGCAAAGAAAGATGAATCGAAGACGCATGAAACCCTTGATGAACTGCTCATGGACGCATATCAGACGGGCGGAAACGCGGGATTGATGCTGCTGCCGATGCTGACGCGCCGAAATCAAGATCAGCTCAAACAAGCAGCGGTCTCTCTCGGCTTGGCCATACAGCTGATTCGAATTTTAAACAATCTCGGAACGGACCAGCATCAAAAAAACCGCATTCCCCGTCAGGTGATGCAGCAATTCGGCTATACAGAAGACGATCTCCAAAAAGGCATCGTCAATAAAGCGTTCACGATGACGTGGGAGTACATCGCTTTTGAAGCGGAGGCCTACCTTGAAGAGTGCCTGGATGCCCTGCCGATTTTCCCTCAGTATTCTCAAAAAGCGGTAAAAGCTGCAGCTCAGCTGTACCGAGCCATTCTGGAAAAAATCCGAACGGAGCAGTACAACGTATTTGGACACAAGCATGCCTTAACAGACAGCGAAGCAAAAATGATTCTGTCCGAGCTGTAAAAAAACACCCGGCTTGTTCTGCCGGGTGTTACGCCATACCTTTTTGAATCCAGATCCGTGAGCGCCATCTTCTGTACATTAAGATTCCCCGCACCCATTCGTCCGCGATAAAAGAAATCCATACGCCGGCAAGCCCGAAACCGAGATGAATGCCGAATAGATAAGCAAGCGGAAGGCCGATGCCCCACATGGAAATCATCGCCATGTAGACCGGGAATTTCGCATCCCCCGCGGCGCGCAGAGAGTTAATAATAATCACATTAAATGAGCGGCCCGGTTCAAGGATGATGGTCATCGCAATCAAAAGGCTTGCGGTAGCAATAATATCAGGGCTTTGTGTGAAGATGCCGATAAGGTCTTTTGAAAAGATTGTCATCAAAACAGATGTGGCCGCAGCAATTCCGAGCGCCCAATACAAGCTTTTCATGCAGCGCTCATATGCGGCATCGAACTGTTTGCCGCCGATATAGCGGCCGATTAAAATTTGTGTGCCTTGGCTGATCGCAGTCCCGAATAGCAGAATAAACATCGTAATATTTTGCGTATACACTTTGGTTGTTAAAGCCTGCGCCCCCATGATGGCAATAAAATAAGTGACAATCATTTGCGAAAGGTTATAAGAAAGCTGTTCGCCTGCTGAAGGAATGCCGATTTTCAGCAGCTTGCGCAAATGGTCTTTATGCATATGAAATACTTTTTTCAACGACATCTTCAGCTGAATGCGTTTGTTTACAATGACAATCATCGCGATTAATCCGATGACACGCGCGATAGATGTGGACATGGCAACACCCGCTACGCCGAGAACTGGAAAGCCGAACAGGCCAAAAATGACAACAAAGTTTCCGGCAATGTTTAAAATGTTCATGCCGATTGTGACAAACATTGTATCCTTTGTGTAGCCATAGCTTTTTAAGATCGCGCTGAATGTCATGATTAAAGCCTGAATAAAGGACAGACCTCCGACAACTTGTAAAAAGACTTTAGCGTCAGGCATCAGCTCATTTGATAATCCCATCATATGAAGCAGAGGAACTGCCGCAAAAAAGATGAGAGCGCTGATCGCAAGGCTGATGAAGAAGTTGGCTGCGATTGACACATAAGCGACTTCCATAGCTTCTTTCTTTTTCCGGGATCCTAAAAATTGTGAGATGACAACAGTTGTTCCTGTTGCGATAAAACTGAACATCACGATAATTAAATTCAAAATCTGGTTGCTGACGCCGACTGCCGCCACACTGTTATCTGAGTATTGGCTGAGCATCAGTGTATCAGCATTACCCATAAACATATATAATGAGACCTCAATAAAGATCGGCCAAGTAAGCGAAAATAATGAGAACGATTTGTCAGCGGGTTTTTTCAAAGCAGTTGATTTGAAGACAGCTTGTTTCATAGTGTCTAACCCCTTTCGTAAATAAAATCAACGTTTTAAAGTGTACCTCCATTTCCTTATAATAAAAAGGGAGAGAAACGATACTTCTTGCAAAAATCCGACTTAAAAAGGAGGGTGATCAAATTGCCTCGCATCCTGTTTACAGTCCCGCCTTTCCCGGTGTTTATCGCAGCCGGAGAAGGGGTTTTTAAAAAAGGAGAAACCCATGTCAAACGCGTTTTTTCTGTATTTGATCTGATATACGTCAAGCAGGGGACGTTATATATCACTGAAAATGAAAAATCGTTCTCTGTTGAAGGGGGCGAATATATCTTGCTTTCTCCCGGTCTTGAACACTATGGGACAAAGGGCAGTGATGAAGCGACCTCCTATTATTGGCTTCACTTTGATGAACATCAATATGAATTTACCGCAAAAGGGGGCAGCAATTGGGCAGAGCTTCAGCAGGAAAAGGGGAGCTTCGAGGAGCCAGCCCGCTACGGGCTCGCATTGCCGAGAAAAGGCAAGGTGCAGCGCCCGCAATTTATGGCGCAGCAGTTTGAAAGGCTCATTGATTACTCCGCAGAAAACTCCGATTTGCCGCTCAGAAAACAAATCTTGTTTGAAGAGCTGATGCTGCATCTTCAAAAGGAGGCGTTTCAAATTCCGTCTGCAAAAGAGCGGGTGGCATGGGAGGCGGCCCGATACTTACAGGAGCATTATAAGGAGAAAACGACAATCAAGGATCTGTCGCTCGCCCTGCACTATAATCAGGATTATGTGACCCGCTGCATGCAGCAAGTGCTTGGTGTCACGCCGGGCCAATACACAAATCGGGTAAGAATGACTGAAGCAAAGCGTCTTTTATCCTCGACAAATGATAAAATGGGCGTCATCGCGGAAACGATTGGAATGGAGGACCCGACATACTTTTCAAAGCTCTTTAAGCAAATTGAAGGCATTTCACCAATTGAATACCGGAAAATTGTCAGCCGGAAAGTTCAATAAGCAGACGAGGGATGAAGATGAAAACGACAATTTACGATGTGGCGAGAAAGGCGGGTGTCTCGATCACGACCGTATCGCGCGTCATTAACCATACGGGCCGGATCAGTGACAAAACAAGGCAAAGGGTCATGAATGTGATGAAGGAAATGGAGTACACGCCCAATGTCCACGCCGCTGCTTTAACGGGAAAGCGGACCAATATTATCGGCCTTGTGACGCCTGATATTTCAAACCCGTTTTACGGCGAGCTCGCGAAAAGCATAGAGGAAAGAGCGGATGAGCTTGGTTTTCAGATGATCATTTGCAGTACCGATTACGATCCGAAAAAAGAAACGAAATATTTTTCTGTCCTAAAGCAAAAAAACGTAGACGGCATCATTTTTGCGACAGGAATTGAGAATCATGACAGCATGTCAGCTTTAGAGGAAATCATTAGCGAACATATCCCGCTCGCCATGATTTCTCAGGATAAGCCCCTTCTTCCGATGGATATCGTTGTGATGGATGATGTTCTCGGCGGGTATGAGGCTGCCAAGCATCTTTTGTCACTGGGCCACACGAGGATTGCCTGCATTGTGGGTGACGGGTCAACGACAGGTGAAACAGACAGAATCAAAGGATTCCGGCAGGCGATGGGGGAAGCGAATGTGCCGGTCGATGAGTCGCTGATCGTTCCGACACGCTTCTCTTTGGAGAGCGGAAAGGAAGAGGCGGGACAATTGCTGGACAGGGATAGGCCAACGGCTATTTTTGCTTTTAACGATGTATTGGCCTGTGCCGCCATTCAGGCGGCGAGAATAAGAGGCATCAAGGTTCCGGATGACCTGTCCATCATCGGGTTTGATAACACCATCCTTGCTGAAATGGTCGATCCGCCCCTGACAACGGTAGCCCAGCCGATTAAAGAAATGGGGCAGCGCGTCATTGAACTGCTGGCGGAAGAAATCGAAGGAAAACGAAAGGCAAAACAAAAAATAGTGTTATCACCCGAGCTAGTGATCAGACATTCTACATCACCCTTCAAGAAAAGAATCCGATAATGCAGCGGGTTCTTTTCTTTTTGACAGCGAAGGCGAAAAAGATATTGCATGGGAAGAAAGGACATTGTAAAATGAAATCACCTTTTGAGAAAGCGCTTGCGCAAAAATATATCGGCCAAATAGTGGATGAACCGCTATTTTTTTAATCATTCCGGTAAAGCGCTTTCATTAGGCGGTAAAAAGGAGACTAAGGAGATGAGGACATGGGAAATCGAGTAAGATGCGCGGTATTAGGGTTAGGGAGACTGGGATACTATCACGCAAGAAACCTTATGACCAGCGTTCCGGGAGCTGAGCTTGTCAGTGTCGGTGATCCGATGACAGAAAGAGCCGAGCAGGTCGCTAAAGAATTCGGGCTTGAAAAATGGTCGGATGATCCGCATGAGATTTTAGCAGATTCCGAGATTGATGCAGTGGTCATCGTAACGCCGACAAGCACACATGGGGAAATGATCATCAAAGCGGCGGAAAACGGCAAGCAGATTTTCGTTGAAAAACCGCTGACATTAAACCTTGAGGAATCAAAATCAGTTTCTGAAAAAATAAAAGAGACAGGTGTCATCTGCCAAGTCGGTTTTATGAGGCGTTTTGATCCTGCATATGGGGATGCGAAACGGCGGATAGACGCGGGAGAGATCGGCAAACCCATCTATTATAAAGGCTTTACACGCGATCAAGGGGCGCCACCCGCTGAGTTTATCAAACATAGCGGAGGGATCTTTATCGACTGTTCCATCCATGATTACGATATTGCCCGTTATTTGCTCGGAGCGGAGATCACTTCTGTTTCCGGACACGGCCGGATTTTAAACAACCCGTTTATGGAACAATACGGCGATGTTGATCAGGCGCTGACGTATTTAGAGTTTGATTCCGGCGCAGCGGGAGACGTCGAGGCAAGCAGAACCTCTCCATACGGCCATGACATCCGTGCAGAAATTATCGGGACAGAAGGCAGTATTTTCATAGGGACATTGAGAAACCAAAATGTGACCATCCTGACCGCTAAAGGGAGCAGCTATGAGATCATCCCAGACTTTCAAACTCGTTTTCATGAAGCCTACTGCTTAGAACTGCAGCATTTTGCAGAGTGCGTCCGGAATGGAAAAACACCGATTGTGACAGATGTCGATGCGACGATCAATTTAGAAGTCGGCATCGCCGCGACCGATTCGTATCGAAGCGGCAGGCCTGTACAGCTTGATGTGGAGCGTGCTTATACAGGTATGTAAAAGTTAATAGGTTCCATTTGAGGCTGTTCCGCCAAAAAAAGCAAGGACAGTTTAGCCCTTGCTTTCTCTTTTCTCATATAAATAGTACATATAATCAGTAGGTACTCCTGAATGGCCCAGCTGTCTTAGCATGGCCGTCACGTTCCCTCTGTGATAAGTGCCGTGATTGACGACATGCAGGATGGTGTCTGCATAGGTTGATTCCAGTGTACCGAGTTTCGGATGCTGCATGGAGAAGGTCTGTTCTAAGTCCGTCTGGCGGCTGAAGAAATGATGATACTGTAATTCCAACTCGGAAGCGTGCTGTTTAATCGCTGCCATATTGCCATGCGCGGACTCGAATTTGCCTGTGCCGTCTATAATCTCTTGGTAGTCCACTCCCGAAAGAACGTTCAGCCATATGTAGTCAGCCCTGCACATATGAAGCAGTACGTCACTGACTGAAGGGAATACGCTCTTTACTTCTTGATAAGCAGTTTCCTCCGGCAGGTGTTCGATATGGTTCAAGATTCGCTTGTTCGCCCAGGAATGGTAGTCATAAAACTGTTTAGCGTCAGTCACAAACATCGCCCCCTTTTCTAAATACAATTCGATGTTTAGGCTGTGGTTTCCTCCAGTTAACGAAAGATCGAGAACAAGAAATAGACGGCGGCAGCCCACATTACCACCGCAGAACATTTGTTTACGATCAACATAAGCCTGCCGCTCGTATCTATCGTCTGAAACAGCCGGCCCGCTATCGCAAGACTGATAAACCAAATCCAAGACACAGCGATGCAGGCGGCCATAAAGAGCCATTTCTCAAGCCCTGAATACTGCAAAGAGCTTGTACCGATGACGCCGACAGTGTCTAAAATGGCGTGCGGGTTTAACAGAGACACGGCTGCGGCAAATGCGGCTTGTTTCTTTGCTGTGAATATATTGTTTTCTTTGTCATCCGTTTTCGGACGGCTGTTCCATGTTACCCAGCCCATGTAAATGAGAAACAAAAATCCCACGGCCATCATTCCCGTCTCAAAAACAGGCACCTGATGCACAATGACAGATACACCCGCAACCGCTAACACAATGAGCAGGGTATCGCAGACAGAAGCACTGATGACGGCTGGCAGCGCCAGCCAAATATGCCTTTGCCACGCTCCCTGCTGAAAAATAAACACATTCTGCGCCCCCAGCGGCAAAATTAAGCCGAAGGCCAGCACGATTCCGTGAATCATTGCATTCATGCTGAAAAAACTCCTTTCACATCTGTTTTTCTCATAATAATAGAGAAGATTTTACATGTCTCCGGCCATTTGGTTGGTTTTAAAACCATCCAAATGTATAATGTGAAAAAAAGGGGGCTTGACGTTGTCACATTGGCAGCCAAGCCGTGAATCGGACATTCCGCTTCATCGGCAAATCGAACAATATATAAAAGAAAAAATTCTCCATGGCGAGTGGGCTGTAGGGACGAAAATTCCGTCACAAAGAACGCTGGCGGATATGTTTCAGGTCAACCGAAGCACAGTGACATCGGCGATTGATGAACTCACGTCTCAAGGTCTGTTAGAGGGGAGAAGAGGCGGCGGCACAAAGGTAGTAAACAGCACATGGAGCGTGCTTGCGTCAGCTCCGCCACTTGATTGGAGCACCTATGTCCGCTCAGGGATTCATCATCCCAATTCTTCTATCATTCAGGATATCAATAAAAACGAGGCGCGAGCGGATATCATTCGGCTGGGGACGGGAGAGCTTTCACCAGAGCTGCTGCCGGCTGAAACGATGCGCAGGATGTTTCAGCAAATCAATCCGCATGTTCTGTCTTTAGGATACGAACAGCCGAAAGGAAATATAGATCTGCGGGAGGCGGTGGCTGAGCATTTAAAAACAAAGCATATCAATGTGTCACCTTCAGCCATTTTAATTGTATCCGGCGCACTGCAGGCGCTCCAGCTCATTTCGATCGGGCTTTTAAAGCGGGACTCAGTCATTTTGACAGAAAAACCTTCCTATCTTCACTCTTTGCATGTTTTTCAATCCGCAGGGATGCGGCTTCGCGGTTTGCCGATGGATGAAGAAGGAATGCAGGCGGGGTTGATTTCAGCTTACCGGAAGCAATACGGGGGCCAGCTGCTTTACACGATCCCGTCGTTTCATAATCCGACTGGCATTGTCATGTCAGAGAAGAGAAGGGAAGAGGTTGTCAGTCTGTCAAAAAAAGAGCAGCTGCCGGTCATTGAGGATGATGCGTACGGTGATTTGTGGTTTGAAGAACAGCCGCCGCTGCCGTTAAAGTCGATGGATCAGGAAGGCAATGTCCTGTATCTCGGCACGTTTTCGAAAACAGTAAGCCCCGGTCTTCGAATCGGCTGGCTGGCCGGCCCGGAACCAGTTATTGAAAGGCTGGCTGACATTAAAATGCAGACGGATTACGGATCGAGCGGCCTCTCTCAATGGGCCGCGGCGCGATGGCTGTCACAAGGATATTATGAAGAACACCTCGCTTGGGTAAGAAAGGAGCTGAAGAAAAGGAGAGACGCGGCACTTCAGTTTCTTCAGCAGTATGCAGGAGATATTGCCGAGTGGCGCATCCCAGCCGGCGGCTTTTATATATGGGTCACATTCCATAAACAACTGCCTGTCAGGCAGCTGTTTATGGAATTATTGAAACAGCAGGTGCTGGTGAACCCCGGTTCCGTTTATGACGGCGATGACCGGCGCAGCATTCGGCTGTCGTATTCCTATGCGTCTCTTCAGGATCTGAAAATCGGCATCAAGGCGGCTGCAGATACAGCCCGCCGCCTGATGACGCAGGCTTAAGCTAGACGATGACAGCTCCCAGCGCTCTCGCAAAGGCCATTGCGTGCTCCGGAGCAATTTTGCAGCCCTTTAATTTGTCTAGTGAGACATGGATCTGTTCAAACCGGCAGGAGCTGATGTCCACGTTTTGAAGTGACGTACCGGTAAAGTTGGCGCCCTCCAGTTCGCACGCATCAAAGTGTGTCTGCTGGAGCGCCATGCTGCTGCATTCACTTTGCAAAAGGACACAATGATGAAACAGAACGTGTTTCATATTCGAATAATAAAATGAACTGAATTGCCCGTGACATTCCTCGAACGACACATTCCGCAGCGTTGAGTCCGCCAAGTTCATCCCGACCATTTTCGATTGCTTCAATAAAGTTCTGTGCAGAACAGCCCCGCTGAAATCAGCGTTCGATAAATCGCATTTTTCGAAAATCACATCTGTCAGCTCAATAAAACGGAAGGAAACATCGATAAACACGACATTCCGAAATACGGTTTTTTCAATACAAAGCCTGTCTATGTCTTCACCGGAAATTGAACAATCTTCAAATAAATGCATGCTGATCACATCATCTGTTGCAGCCGTTTCATGAAAATCGGCGGCTTGCAGGTTTTCTGGTACGTACGGTTTTTGAATCGCTGTTTTATTCATCATTTGACATCCTTTACATTCCTGAATGACCTAAAACCATCAGGATCAATTTCATAGATCGTTTCCGCGGATTGATACATATAGTAAAACGTGAAGAGCCTATTCTGGGTGCTGCAGCCCGCTTGTTTTGTAAGCATAAATGCAAAGCTTCCCGCACGTCAAGGCGTTTACAAGACGGGAAAGGAAAAGGGAACAGGAGGAATGTGAAGTGGGGCATTACGTAAAAACTGAGGAGCATGTGACACTGTTTGTGGAGGATATCGGGCATGGAAGGCCTATTATCTTCTTGCATGGCTGGCCGCTGAATCATAAGATGTTTGAATATCAAATGAATGAGCTGCCGAAAAGAGGTTTCCGTTTTATTGGCATCGATTTTCGGGGCTACGGTGATTCCGACCGCCCGTGGGAAGGCTACGATTATAATACGATGGCAGATGACGTGAAGGCCGTTATTTATACGCTGCAGCTTGAGAATGCGATTCTCGCCGGCTTTTCGATGGGAGGTGCGATTGCGATCCGTTACATGGCAAGGCATGAGAGCGCCGATATCGATAAACTGGTTTTATTGTCAGCGGCCGCGCCAGCATTTACAAAGCGCCCGGGCTATCCGTACGGCATGAGGAAACAGGACATTGATGACATGATTGAACAATTCAAAAGCGATCGGCCGAAGACGCTTGCTGACCTGGGAAGACAGTTTTTCGAGAAACAAGTTTCTCCGGAGTTCCAGCAATGGTTCCAGAATCTTTTGCTGGACGCTTCCTCTTACGGAACGATTCACTCAGGCATTGCGTTAAGAGACGAGGATCTCAGAAAGGACCTGGCGGAAATCAAGGTGCCGACACTCATCCTGCACGGCAGAAAGGACAAAATCGCTCCGTTTGATTTTGCCAAAGAATTAAAACGCGGCATAAAGCAGTCGGAATTGGTTCCGTTTGAATACAATGGGCACGGGCTCTTTTATGAGGAAAAAGAAAAAATAAACAGCCTGATTGCGCAGTTTGCTAAATAAAAAAACCCGATCAAATGTCGGGTTTTTTAAATGATGCCTTTGTGCTGCAATTCTTTGATGATCAAATCAGCTCCATCCGCAATGGACGTTTGGTCAGATTCAATGATCAAATCGGGAGAAAGAGGCGCTTCATAGGGAGAATCAATCCCCGTGAAATGTTTAATGTCGCCGTTGCGCGCTTTTTTATAAAGACCTTTCGGATCCCGCTGTTCACAAACCTGGAGCGGGCATTTCACATAAATTTCGAGAAATTCTCCATCGGGAAACAGCGCTCTGACCATATCCCGATCCTCTCTGAACGGAGAAATAAAGGCTGTTAAGATCATTTGGCCGCTATCGACAAACAGCTTTGCGACTTCCCCGATCCGGCGGATGTTTTCGATTCTGTCCCCAGTCCGAAAGCCGAGATCTCGATTCAATCCGTGGCGGATATTATCGCCGTCAAGGACATAACTCTGAATTCCCATGTGATAGAGCTTTTCATCTACGGCATTGGCGAGCACTGATTTTCCTGAGCCGGACAGACCGGTAAACCAAAGGGCGCAGCTTTTATGTCCGTTTAAGCTCTGTCTGTCAGATTTTTGGATCACCGCTGGATGCCAAACGATATTCGGGTTGTGTGTCATTCTGATCCCCCGCTGTTTCTCTGAATGGCAACAGGCTGCTGATGGAGCCCTTTTATCAGCACGCTTGCAACCTCGGGCCGGCTGAATTCTTTCGGCGGCTTTTTGCCTTGGCGGAGAAGCTCTCTCACTTTGGTGCCTGATAAATGGATGTGATCTCTCGCGCTGTGCGGACACGTTTTGGAGGTGCCCATATTTCCGCATTTCCGGCAGTAAAAGCTATGCTCAAAAAACAGCGGCTTGATGCCCAGCTCTTCTTCAGTGAATGATTTGAAAATGGTCTGTGCGTCGTACGTTCCATAATAGCTGCCGACACCTGCATGATCGCGTCCGACGATAAAATGGGTGCAGCCGTAATTTTTGCGGACGAGCGCATGGAAAATCGCTTCACGCGGTCCGGCATACCGCATGGCGGCAGGGAACACCGATAACATCACCCGATCCTTTGGATAATACTGGTCAAGCAGTACTTGGTAGCTTTCCATTCTGATATCACTCGGAATATCATCTGATTTCGTTTCTCCTACTAGCGGATGAAGCAGCAGACCGTCGACGGTTTCCAACGCTGTTTTTTGAATATATTCATGGGCTCTGTGAACGGGATTCCGCGTCTGAAAGCCGACAATTGTTTTCCAGCCGAGCTTTTCAAAGGCCGGTCTCGTTTGTGCCGGCGCTGCATAAAACTGTTCGAAGGACTTATCGGGAAGGCGGCTGACAAGGATAGGCCCTCCAATATAAAAGTCCGGACGCTCCAGCAGTTTTTTTACTCCGGGGTGGGCGGGATCGTTTGTTTTATAAACAGACAGCGCTTCCTGTGTTTTATCTGGCTGATAGATATCGGTCACTGTCATCATGCCGTACGTCACGCCGTGTTTCACAAGCTTCACGTGATTTCCGACAGACAGCTGTTTTGCTGTTTCTTCGCTGACAGGCAGCGTAATAGGCAGACTCCACGGCAAACCGTTCGCCAGCCTCATCTCTTTCACAACGGAATGATAATCTTTTTCTCCCAAAAAACCTGTTAACGGGCTGTAGCCGCCGATCGCGATAAGCTCGAGGTCGCTCAATGCCAGCTGATCAAGCTCAGCTTCGCAAGTGCAGCCATCAAAAGTGCATGCGGGATCGAAGCGGTTGATTAACACCCCTCCATGGGGCTCGATTGCATTCACGTGCTTAACCTCCATCTTTGCGTTTTACATTGTTTTTTAATAGTCTGCCATTTCTTCGCTGGACGGGCTTTCTCATCAATAGAAAATGTAGATTGAAACCTGCCGGCGCTTCCATTCTCACGACATACGGTCTTTCATTCCTGGTGCAGACCGCATTCAGTTTTCTCGCGTCCGGCCCATCTTCCCGCTCTCTCATCATTTGGGTTTGAAGAAGGCAATGTGCACATTTCACAGCCTATGCTCGGGTAATTTTGATCGTGCAGTTTGTTATAAGGCAAATTGTGGAGCCGGATGTACGTCCAAACATCATCCCATGTCCAGTGAATGAGCGGACAGATTTTAATAAGCTTAAATTTGTGATCCTGGTTGATGAATTGAATATGCTTTCTCGTCGGCGATTGCTCCCGGCGCAGACCTGAAATCCAAGCTGTCATGCCTGATAAGTGTTTTTGCAGAGGTGCGATTTTCCGTAATTGACAGCAGAGATTCGGGTTGTGTTTCCATAATTCATCGCCGTATTGCGCCGCTTGTTCTTTTAAGTTCAGCTCGGGTTCAAGCAGCTGGATCGTAAATGCCGGGTATTTTTGTTTGACGGCTTCGATCAGCTCATATGTTTCCTGAAAATGGAGCCCTGTATCTAAAAAGATGATGTGCGCATGTTTGTTGATCTTTGAAATTAAGTCGAGAAGCACCATCCCTTCAGCGCCAAAGCTGCATGCATACACGATCTTATCCCCGTATGTTCTATAAGCCCATTTCAATACATCGAGCTCATCGATCAATTGGTCCGTCATCTCTTTTGCCAGCGTTTCGTTCCATGTGTCAAACGTAATGTGTTCGTTCAATATTTTCCCCCCGTTTTGCATCTGTCTGTTTTTTATCTATTGATCGAGTTATAGGCAGACTATTCACTTTTGAGATAAAGGTTCAGGGTTTTTAGGTGTGCGGCTGCCTAAAATGAGGAGACGTAGGCGCGGCGGAACCAATAAGAGACCAGCTGAATATGCTTTTTAGCAAAATGGTTTTATGCCCAAGGAGAGGTATTATGCCGATTACCATTTATCAGGGGCATCATCATTCACTTGCCCCGGCAGATATCAATATCGTTATTGACGTCATTCGAGCCTTTACCGTGGCCCATTTTGCTTTTATCGGCGGGGCGAAAGAAATTCTCTTGGTCCGGACAACTGAGGAAGCCTTCAAGTTGAAAGAAACCTATCCGGATTATGTATTAACAGGAGAGGAAAAGGGGGTCGGAATCAAAGGATTTGATTTGGATAATTCTCCAAAGCGTATGGCAGAGCAGGATATGGCGGATAAGCGGCTGATCCAGAAAACGACAAACGGCGTCACAGCGGCGTTAGGAGCGCTGAAGGCCAGGCATCTTTTTGTGACCGGATTTTCTAATGCCAGAACAACAGCGGAATATGTGAAAAAGCACGCTGCAAAAGATTGTGTGCTGAACATTGTGGCTTCCCATCCGTCAGGTGATGATGATATGGCGTGTGCGGAATATATCAAAAGCATTATAGAAGGGACGAATGGTGCGGCCGCTGAAGTGATTGAAAGAATCAAAAACTCATCCGTTGCGGAGAAGTTTTTTGACAGCGGCCAGCCGTTATTTGAACCGGAAGACATTGCGTACTGTACAAAAGAAATAATGGGCGACTTCGTGATGAAAGTAAAACAAGAAAGAGAAGTTCCAACGATAGAGAGGGTCATGATATGAATGATTTTTCACTAGAATTGCCAGTGAGAACAAGTAAACCGAGAGAAAACGGACAGACCATTTTAATCGACAACGGCTACCCCTTACAGTTTTTCAAAGATGTGATAGGCGCGGCATCCGACTATATAGATTTTGTGAAATTCGGCTGGGGCACTTCATTACTTACGAAAGACCTTGAAGAAAAAATCAGCTCCCTGAAAGAGCATGACGTGAAGTTTTTCTTCGGCGGCACGCTGTTTGAGAAATATGTAAGCCAGAATAAAGTCAACGAATTTCATCGGTACTGCACTTACTTCGGGTGCGAATATATTGAGATTTCAAACGGCACTCTCCCGATGACGAATAAAGAAAAAGCGGCTTACATTGCTGATTTTTCTGATGAATTTCTTGTGCTCAGCGAGGTGGGCAGCAAGGATGAGGAAGTATCAAGCTGCCAGTGCTCTGAGGAATGGCTTGAGTATATTCTCGAAGATATGGAGGCAGGCGCAGAGAAAGTGATTACGGAAGCAAGGGAAAGCGGGACAGGGGGGATCTGTTCCAGCAGCGGAGATGTCCGGTTTCAAATCGTTGATGATATCATTTTGTCGGATATTGATATCAGCCGAATGATATTTGAAGCACCAAACAAAACGCTCCAGCAAGGTTTTATTCAAAGGATCGGGCCGAATGTCAATCTGGCGAATATCTCATTTCATGATGCGATTGCTCTGGAGACTTTGCGCTTGGGGTTAAGATCCGATACCTTTTATTTATAAAACAGCGGCTGCGGGGCTCTCTGTATCGGGAGAGCCTCTTGCCTATTATTTTTTATGACGGTACATAGGCGTAAGTATGGGAAGAGAGGTCAGGCGGATGTTATAGATGAAGTCGATGACTCTTGTTGATATCACTTGGCAAATCAGAGCTTGAATCACAATGCCCCAGGCAATAATTGATGCGGTAATCATAAAAATGATGCAATTCATAATGAGCAAGATGGTTCCCGGGTTTCCGCCCCGGTAAATTGAGATCATAAGAGCAAGGGCTCCAAACCCTCCGTTAGAAATTTTATATTTGTATAAAAGTCCGATGCCGAGTCCTAATAAAACAGCGCCGCTTGCCAAATCAAGCCACAGGTTTGAGGTGATGTCCGGAAAAATGACATCGAAGATCAATACCGATACAGAGGTGACGGTAATCGAGGCGAGAGTGCCGGTGAATGTTCTCATCTCCAGCCATTTTAAAGCAGTGAAAAGCATTGACACATTCACAGCCCATACCGAGAAGCCGTGGGGAATGTGAAACAAATGGTGCAATAAGACCGCAATACCTGCCGCCCCGCCTGTCGGAATATCATGCGGAAATAAAAATAAGGACATGCCGAGTCCCTGTAATACACCGCCTGTGACAATCATAAACGTGAGTTTTGCTTTCATCAGCAGTTCAGCCATTAAGTCATTTGCTCCTTTATGAAAAGACTTGTCCGCTGTTACCATTTTATGAGGCTGTCCATGATTTATGTCTATAAATAAAGGGATAGTACAGCTTAAAACGCTGAACCATCCCACATATACCGATTGATGATCTCCATATTGATTTCTCTGCCGATCCCTGTTCCTTTCGGGAGGTGTACGATTCCTTTTGAAGGCTGAAGGCTGATCAGTTCTGTAAAAGGATTCTCCATTACGTCCCACTCAATCGGTTCAATTTGGTCGTTCTCCATTTTTGACCACGGAGGCAGACAGGCCTGCGCAAATAAAGCATAAAGCCGGGAAAGAGCGCCGTCATAGGCATGGGCAGACGCTCTCACACCGAAATAACGCGCGAGCTGGAGGCAGTCGCGAAACTCATCAATTCCATTGACATGCATGACATCAGGCTGAATAATATCCAGGCAGCGCTGTGAGAGGAGAGGCGCAAATTGTGCCGCGCCTTTCATATTTTCTCCGCCGGCGACAGGAACGGATAAACGGCTCCGCAGCAAAGTGTAATCCTGCGGCTGGTCAAAAGGCAGAGGCTCTTCCAGCCAGCTGATATTGGCCCATTTCAAAAAAAGACGCTCCCACTTTAAAGCTGCTGCTGTATCGTAGCTTTGGTTTGCGTCCAGAATAATAGAAACAGAGCTGCCGGCCGTGTTTTGCAGGGCAGTGATATGCCGCACATCTTCCTCAAAGGTTGTCCCGCCGATTTTGACTTTGATTTGATTGAAGCCCTGTTTCAATTGAACTTCAACATTCGTAAGCGAGCTGCTGATCCATTGCGGATGGTCTGAATATGATTGGAAAGAGGCATATACAGGGAGTTCTTCTCTGTACCGTCCGCCCCACATGTCGCATACGGAACAACCTGCCGCTTTTGCCGCAATCTCCGTCAGTGCCATACTTACAGCCGATGCCGCCCGCTGATGCCATTTTTTGATTGTGTGCACTAAAGGCAGGCGGCTGCCTGCCTGTTTACCTAAGAGATAGGGAATGATTCGTTTTGTGAAACCGACATGCAGGGCCGGGAGCCAATCCGCGCACTCTCCCCAGCCGTCAATGCCGCTTTCTGTGATAATTCTAATCAGATAGCATGTCCGGTATTGTTTAAATCCGTTTGCATCTCCGTAAGGTTTCTCTAATCGGTGAAAGAGCGGAAAGGTCTCGATCCGTTCGATTTTCAAACCGGACGCTACCTTTCCTCAGCCGGCTGAAGCCGATTGCCGTTCATTGCAGGCTCTTCTTTTTCATTTGTCTCGTCTTTATTTTGTTTGACATGAATCAGCGTAAGCACAAGAATGCCGACAACCAGTGTCAAACCCGCAATGCTTAAGAACATGCCGGGTCTTGACCACTGCATCAAGCGCCCGAAAATAGGAGGCCCGATCGCCACCCCCAGAAAACGCACTGATCCGTACAGCGATGTCACAAAACCCCGTCGTTCTTTGCCGACAGCGCCTGTGATAAAGCTGTTTATACAAGGAAGGACAAGGCCTGAACCGATACTGCTCAGCACGAGAACGCTGATAAACAGGACGAGATTTTCAATGAATGACAGTGCCGCGTAAGACACAGTCATAAACGCTAAACCGATGACGATCAGTTTTTTCATTAACGATTGCTTTTGTCCGATTTTGCTGCCCGTCGTATAGGATGTCACACACATGACCAAAAGGGGAATCGCCAAAATCAGCCCTTTTTTGACGCCGTCTGTATCGTATGTTTTTTCCAGTACGTCTGATAGGTAAAACAAAATGCCGAATAAGGTAAACAAACAGGTAGCCCCGGCTAAATAAGCGGTAAACAGCCATCTGCCTTCATGCTTAAATACACTTAACAGCCCTTTTGCATATTTTCCGATAGGAGGCGGTTCTTTTTCTTTTTCCTTTTCTTTAATAAAAATCCAAGTCAGCACGATTGAAATGATACAAAACACAGGAAAGGCAAAAAATGCGCCATACCAAACGATCAGGGCGATAAGTGAGCCAATAATCGGCGATAGAACTTTCCCCATTCCGTTTGACGCTTCAACAAGGCCGAGCACTCTGCTTTCCTGTGCGCCTTTAAATAGGTCCGCTGACAGCGCCATCGCAATCGGTCCCGTTCCGGCTGCTCCGATACCCTGAAGAGCCCGGCCAGCCATGACCCACGGATAAGCATTGTCAAAAAAACCTGCCGCAAACCCGGCCAGCAATCCGCCTGCTCCATACAAAAATAAGCAGGGAATAATGATGATTTTCCGTGAAAACCGGTCTGCGAGATAGCCGACAATCGGAATCGCAAACGCCGCAATCAGGGAAAACACCGTGATCACGAGACTGACTTGAAATTGGGATAAATGAAGTTCAGATTTCATTTTTGGCAGTATGGGAATAAGCATAGAGTTTCCAAGGGTTAATATTAAAGGGATTGAACCGATAGCTACAATCGTCATTCCGTTATTTTGTTTTGATGTTTCCATCTCAAAGCACACTCCTTTTCTTCTGCTTAGAGTGTCCCTGAAGGCATTAAAAAAACCGAACAGAATCTTCCTGTTCGGGTAAAAAAGGGTTAACCGAGCGCTTGTGAGATGACAGCGAATAATTGTCTGTTTCGTGCAGGCAGCGTCTTTTTTTGGTACATCATAAGCGGGGGCTCATCGTCTAAGTGAAAGCCCATTGCTTCCAGGCTGTCATGCAGCAACGGGCTTTCCCCAGGCACGTCGATTCGGATGGGTCCTTGTTTTCCTGCGGCCAGCCTGTTGACCAATACAGCAGCGAGACCCGGTGACGGTGCGATAAGCGGGCCTAATTTCAGATTGGCCGGTGTTTGTGCAGATAAGCCATAGCCAATGAATGTGCCTTCATTATTTCTGGCAATTACACATTCTGCTGATTGGGAGATCAAATGATGCAGAAGTGCTGCTCTGTCTCCGCCAAAGGCGGCTTGATCAGCCGCGATTAATTCCGGAAAATCCTTTTCTGTAAAAGATGTCAGTTCAATGCCGTGCTGCTTTGTAAGCGGCTTGAAGCTTTGACAGCTGTATTTGCGGATTGAACCCGCTGTTTGAAAACCAGCTTTTTCATAAAGCGGCAAACCTTCCTTCGTGGCGCAAAGCATGATGGCGGTGTTTTCATCGACTTGGCTGATACATGCGTTCACCATCCGCCGCCCCAGGCCTCGCCGTTTGTACTCGTTGTCGACGATAACGAGTCCGATAGAAGCAAGTCGGCCATACAAAAACAAACCGATGCAGGAGATGATGTCTTCTTGGCTGTTTTGATACCCGAAGAAGCGTCCATGTTTTACAAGCAACTGCAGCTCTCGCTCGCTGTAATCCGGCCACCCGGCTTGCCGGGACAGACGCAATAGGCCGGGCACATGTTTTTCAGTAAGCTGAATCAGCTCAATCGCTGAATGCATGTCATCACCTGCTTGTTCCTGTTTTTTTGTACATCACAATATGGGTGCCAATGCCGGAAATCTCAAACGGCTCGCCAAGTTCTTTCCAGCCAAGCTTTTCATAATAGCCTTTCACATGGTATCTTGCGTTGCACCAGACCGCCTGCACGCCCATATCGGCCAGCTTCTGCTCCGCGTATGTGATCAGTGTGCTTCCGGCTTTTTGATCACGGTATTCTTCGAGCGTTGCCATGCCTCTAAGCCGATATGCGGGTGAATCAGTCAATAGTGGCTGATTCTCGGGAGAAAAGGAAGCGATGCTGATCAGCGTTCCTTCAAAAAAAGCGCCGAGATGGAAAGAGCCTTCTGCTTGATCCTGTTCATATTTGCATTGTTCAATTGATTGATGGGGACGCAAAATGCGGTGCCGGATTTCATATGTATCCTCTGCGGGAATGGTTTTCACTTCAAGCATGATGTTCCTCCTCTTATGTGATTTATTTTCTATATCGTAACACGAATCGGGTTTGAAAAAGACTGCCCAATTGGTTCGGACAGTCTTAGAAAGCGATGTTAATGCAAATAAATATTCTGACGCTGTTCATCTTTTTGCTTAATGTAAGAAGTAAGTTCCGAGGTCAGGTCGGATCTGAGAAAAGGCGTGATTAAATAGATGCCGTTAAACAGTTCGCAGGCAGTATCCAGCAGGGAGCGTGCAATCGCAAGGCCTTCCGCCTTTTGTTTCTCTTTATCTTCGCCGGCGCGCGCCATTTTTTCGCGGATGGAATCGGACAGCTTGATGCCCGGAATTTCGTTATGGATAAACTCAGCGTTCCGGCTGCTTGTCAGCGGCATAACGCCGATATAAATCGGAGTCTTCAAATGCTTTGTTTCATTATGGATATCGACAAGCTGCTGCTCTGAATAGACGGGCTGTGAGATAAAATAATCGGCGCCGCAGTCTATTTTTTTCTCCAGCCGTTTTACGGCTTTATCGAGATGGCGGACGTTTGGATTAAAAGCAGCGGCCACTGAGAAATTGGTTTTCTTTCCGAGCGGTTTTCCGGACAGAGACAGCCCTTCATTGAACTGTTTAATCAGCCTGATTAAATCAAAGGATGTTAAATCATAGACAGACGTTGCACCCGGGAAATCACCGATTTTAGAAGGATCGCCGGTAATCGCCAGCACATCATGCAGCCCTAATGTGTCGAGTCCCATTAAATGTGACTGGAGGCCGATAATGTTTCGGTCCCGGCATGTAATATGGACAAGAGACCGCATATCGAGCTGCTGCTTGACAAGGGCGCCGCAGGCAACATTGCTGATCCGCGGGGTTGCCAGTGAGTTATCGGCGAGCGTCAGGGCATCGATTCCCGCTTCTTTTAATTCAGCAGCGGCGGACAGAAATTTGTCAAAGCTCAATTTCTTCGGCGGGTCCAGCTCAACAATAATTGAGCGCTTTTCCGCAGCAATTTCATTTAATCCCGGCTCTGTCCGTTCGTGCTGAACAGTCACCAATTCCTTTGCCCGAACCTTTACATGCTTTTCCGTAACGGGGGCGAGTCCGCCCACAGCCTCTGCCATAGCCCGGATGTGGTTTGGCGTGGTGCCGCAGCAGCCGCCGATAATCCGCGCGCCTTGCTTGCGGAACTCAGCCGCGCTGTTTTGAAAATACGTGTCGTCAGTTTCATATACGAGCCGGCCTTCTTCGAGAGAGGGGAGGCTGCTGTTCGGATAGACAGATAAAAACACGTCATCAAAAATCGGCACTTCACTGAGCGCTTCAATCATGTGGTAAGGGCCGAGCCGGCAGTTAATGCCGACGATATCGGCACCGAGATCCGCAACCGAGCGCAGCGCATCAGAAAGCGGCGTTCCATCCTGAAGTACGCCCTGCTCATGCATGGATACATTCAGCATAATCGGAAGATCGGTTTCTTTTCGGGCAATTTTCAGCACTGCACGGGCTTCTTCCAAATCATAATACGTTTCTAACAGCAAACCGTCCGGCTCTTCATGCAGCAGTAAATACAGCTGTTCGCGAAAGCTTCGTTTGATTTCGTCAAGGCTGTACGCATTTTTGTTAAACGTGCGGATGCCGCCCATCGTCCCGAGCACATACGCATCGCCGGCGGAAGCCCGCGCGATTTTTACAGCCTCCTGATTCATTTTTTTGATGTCATCTTCAAGGCCGTGTCTCGATAATTTAATATAGTTCGCTCCGTACGTGTTGGTTTGAATGATGTTTGCTCCCGCTTCGACATAGGCTTTATGTATACGCTGAATTTCCTCAGGTTTTGAAAGATTAAGCTCCTCAAAGCACCTGTCTATTCCGAAGGAGTAAAGCAGCGTGCCCATTGCACCGTCACCGATTAACACCTGTTTCTTCAAATCTTCTAAAAGTCCCATTGTCTGCCTCCTTTATTCACATTCAGCAAGGAAAAAAGAGAAATAAAAAAAGTCCTCTTAAGAAGAAGACTTTGTCAGTGATATTGTCTCTTCTTATCTTCCAAGCTGTTCGAGCTTGCTGGATTTAGCACCTTGGTCATGGCAATTGCGCCATTACACCGGTTGCTGAAGCTTCGTCGGGCCAGTCCCTCTGCTTCTCTTGATAAGAACGGATATGAAATTTTACATGTTCAGGGGCTGCCAAAAGATGCCTGGCATTTTCCCTTTCTCCAAATTTACCGAAAATAAAGACAATAATCAATAGGAATCAGAAAATTTATCTGAAATTTATAAATTGAACGTCAATAGGGAGATCAGCACCTCGAACTGCTGCGATGACCTGCTGAAGATCATCCTTGTTTTTTCCGGTGACACGCACTTGATCATCCTGCACTTGAGATTTTACTTTCAGTCCGGAGTTTTTGATGATGGTATTGATTTTTTTGGCGTTGTCTTTGTCAATCCCTTGAACAAGCTTTGCGCGCTGGCGTACGGTGCCGCCGGACGCGTTCTCAATTTTGGCGTAATCAATGTTTTTTGTCGGCACGCTGCGCTTGATCAATTTGCTGACAAGCACATCCTTGAGCTGGCTTAATTTGAATTCGTCATCGGAAACAAGAACAAGCTCTTCTTTATCTAATGAAATGTCACTTTTGCTCCCTTTGAAGTCATAGCGTGTGCTGATTTCCTTCAGTGCGATTTGAATCGCGTTTTGCACTTCAGGGAGTTCCACCTTGGATACAATATCAAATGAACTTTCTTTTGCCATATGAAAACCTCCATAACATTTAACTTATGTGTTGATTATAGTAGAATAAAGAGAAACTTCCAACAGAACAAAGAATCAATTTGTGATGATTGGAAAAAATGTTAACAAGATCCGCAGTGAAATCAGCGGGAAGAGGAAGGACGATAGCATGAGACCAGGGCAGCAGTTAACCTTGAGTATAGATCACGAAACTGACTTCGGTTACTTTTTAACCGATGGAGAAGATACGATTCTCTTACATAACAGTGAAGTGACAGAGGATATAGAAGACAGAGATGAGGTAGAGGTCTTTATATACGTTGACCAGCAGGAACGGCTCGCAGCAACGATGAAAATTCCGGTCATCAGCGCGGATGAATACGGTTGGGTAGAGGTAGTGGACACGGTAGAGGATATGGGCGTATTTGTCAATGTCGGCCTCTCAAAAGACGCGCTTGTCGCAACAGAGCATCTGCCGCCGTATGAAGATGTTTGGCCGCAAAAAGGGGATAAGCTCTACTGTATGCTGAAGGTGACGAATCGGGGGCGCATGTTTGCCAAACCCGCACCAGAGGATATCATCAGCGAGCTGTTTACGGACGCTTCAGACGACCTGATGAATAAAGAGCTGACCGGAACGGTGTACAGGCTGATCGCTTCAGGATCGTTCATCATTACGGATGACGGAATCCGCGGTTTTATTCATTCATCAGAAAGAAAAGAAGAGCCAAGACTCGGCTCAAGAGTGACAGGACGAGTGATTCAAGTGAAGGAAGACGGCTCAGTGAATATGTCGCTTCTTCCGAGAAAGCAGGATGCGCTGTCTGTTGATGCCGAGTATATTCTAACGTATTTAAGAACGAGAAACGGCGCCATGCCGTACAGCGACAAAAGCCAGCCTGATGATATCAAAGAACGTTTTAACATGAGCAAGGCTGCCTTTAAACGGGCGCTTGGCCACTTAATGAAAAACGGAAAAGTGTATCAGGAAGACGGCTGGACATACGAGAAAAAATAGTGCATGAAAAAGGCTCGCCTGCAGCAGAACTGCGGAGCGAGCCTTTTTTAATTCTAATTTAATTCATCAACCAGCGTTCTGATTGCCATTTCGCGATCCACATTGTCTGAAATCGCGATCGGCGTAATATCAATGGCAAGAATGACAAGAATCAGCGCACCGGCTGCGGCAACATAAGAAACATAATAGAAATAGTTAGCGGTATCGACCGTGTTGACGAGCTCGGCTTGAACTCTGGACGTATCATCCTTGGACGCGGCGATGTCCTTTGCAACTTCTACTTTTTCTTCAACGATTTGACCTGCTTTTTTCAGCAGTTCATCCACCTTCATTGCATCTTTGCTGTAAACAGCTTTCTTCAGATTGTCAAAAAAGTCAGCATCCTCTTTTTTGATATCAGCAACAACCTGATTGGCAAAAGCCTTTGCCTGTTTTGTGTTGAGCTTGTCAGTCATGGCTTTATTAAATACCTCTGGAAGCTTTTTGCCCACTTCACCCTGAGCAAACACAAACCCTTTAAAAATCTCTTCACCTGAATACTCAAGCTGCTTCGCCTGTGCTACACTTTCCTGCTGCTTCACCAAAAACACTGTTGTCACCAATACAACCGACAAAAATACAAGAAACGCCTTCTTCAAACTGAAACCTCTCCCTTCTTTTCTTTTTTATTCCACTTCAGTCTGCGTATATATGTAAATTGAAACGTGGAATCAATTGGAGTGAGATACAATATCAAAATGCCGGCCATGATGAGTGAAAAGCTGATTAAACCCAGCATAACCGCGAATATCTCATGCATAAAAACAGCGATGATTAAAATCAATCTCCAATGCTTCTTCGGCGCGAACAGTGCCGCAAAGATGACAATCTGAACGAGAAGCGTCCCCCATGTCGGAATCACCACAAACGGACTTGATACAAACGGCTTCGTTAAAGCCTGGAAAAAGCCGTTGAAGCCGATGGTTTTTTCATGGGCGAAATAATAGACGGCCGTTCCGTCCACCCATTCCTGCTGAGACAGCTTAGCGACAGTAGAGTGGAAGTAAAGCACCGCTACTTGGAGTCTGATGACAAAATAAGAAATAAAAGCTGTGATTTTTCCAATTGTTCTTTGGCCCTCTGGATCATCAGGCCTTCTGCTCCAATGCCATTTTCTCGGGTCAGTCAGCGTGATAGGAATCAGCAAAAATGTGATAACCGCGGCTGCCTGCTCGCCTCCGTCGATGACAATTAACGACGACTGCAGGCTGTAACTGACATACCAATGGAGAATCCCGGTGATTCTGGGGCGCCACCCGATCACAACAAGCACCAGAATGGCAATACAGACCCACCTGAACAGATTTAACATCATATAGTTATTTTCGCCGAGGCAAAAGAGACTGAGATTCATTTTACAAGCAGGGTAACTGTTGATTCCGCTGGCTGGCTTCATAATGAGGCTCGGATGATTAACAAGCAGCGTCAGCAGGCTGGATAAAGCAATAATGCTTCGCGCGAGTCCGTATACATTTGTCCACGGGTTTTTTTTGTCCCATCCGGTGATGGTCTGTTTTATGTTTTCGAGCATGAGATCACAACCTTGACTATGCTTTTGACCTGATAAGATGAAGCGGTGTATTTAGAATAGCTCCATGGAACGATGTCCTCTTTCGTCAAATAATAGCTGCCGCAAAGCAGCGGGCGGGGCGCCGGTGTTTGCAGCTGAACGGTTTTGGCTTTGCTTTTGCAGGCACTCAGGTCCGTTTCTTTACATTCTGTCCACTGTTCCTTTCCGACTTGGCTGTAGATCACGCCCATTTCTACGCCCTGCGATCGCCCATAACGGTACAGGCCGAATAGATTATCAGCCCTCATATTAGGCCATCTGACCTTGGCGCTGGCATCTCCATCTTCATATAAGCCGATGGCGGTATCGCGGGGGTTTTTGCTGAAAAAGCCCCAGCCTTGAGGAATGACGCTGGACATGAGAAATTTGGAGTCCTTTGTCAGCGGAATCGGGGTTGTCCCTAAGCTGCCAATGATGGAAAACAGAAATAAAGACCCCCAGAGGACTGAAAAAATGATAAAAAATGATATCGATTTCTGCATTCGACTGCTCCTTTTTAAACTGAAGAAATTCATTTTTCTTACTTTTCATAATATAAAAACATTTTTGTAATAAAAAGGTTAAAAAGTATGAGAAATTCCATTTTTGTTAATGGGAAAAATAGGACATTTTTCATAGCTATATGTCATTGATATATAGTGATTTTTTCGATATATTTAAACCATGAAAACGAATCAAATTAACGACCGCTGGATTGTTCAATTTCGCAAAGGGATTTTCGAGCTGGCCATTTTATCCCTGCTGCGCTCAAAACCGATGTATGGTTATGAGCTGACATCGTCCTTAAAAACAACCCCGGCACTGGCTATTTCAGAGGGTGCGATTTATCCGATTTTGAAACGGATGACGGAGAAGGACTGGGTCGAATTTTTTTGGCAAGATTCTTTGGACGGCCCGAAAAGGAAGTACTACAAAATGACGCAAAAAGGAGAAGAGATGTTAAAAGAACGGCTGGAGAAGTACCTGGAAACCCATCAAGCTTTATTGTCTTTATCGGGGGATTTGCTATGAATGCACAGCACATCATTGACCGCTATACGGAGGAACTAAACGCTGAGCTGGCGAATATGCCTGAAGTAGAGAGAGAAAACACGATAGCCGAATTGAAGGGCCATTTAACCGCTTTTGTACAAGACAGAATGAATGCCGGCCATAGTGTAGAGGATCTGCGGGAAGCTGTCGAAAATGAGTTTTCTCATCCGAAAGAGCTTGCCGAAGCGATGATGGGTGAAGGGAAGGAACAGAAACGGAGGGGTTCTGTGTTAGGAAAAAGCGGACTTTCAGTTTTTCTCATTGCTGTAATCATACTCCTGCCGCTGCTGCCGCCCTCATACAGATATGTGCCATTGGCTCTTTATTTGGCGGTGCTCGCAGGCTATGTGTGGAAGCGTAAGAAGTTAATGATGTTTGCGGGCGTAAGAAAGAACAAAATGCGCTCTCAACATGAGATTGTTACGATTTCTAGGGTCGGTGCGGGTTATCTGCTGTTTTTGGCTGTTCTGCTTCTTGTGCAGCCGTTCATCAATGCGTTCGTCGTCCTTCTGCTGATTGTGGTTAGCTGTGCCGCTTTTTTTCTTTATTTAAACGTCAAGTAATGTTGTAGGAGGCTGTAATATGGAGATCAGCATCAATTATCTATTAATTGTCATTTCGCTTTTATTCTTTGTGGTAGCCTATTTTGTCGGGATCAAAAAACAGACGTGGATGCTGGCGGGGTTTAATGAGGCACGTATCCGGGATAAGGATCGGCTGGCCAGAATAGCAGGCTACTTTTTCTTGAATTCCGGTTTGTTCATTCTGCTGAACAGCTTTATCTCATTTCAAGGCCAGGAGCAGCTGATTCCGCCGCTTATTTTGGCATATGGCGCAGGGGTTATTATTTACGTGAATAAAAAACTGGTAGAATAGGAGCTGAAGGACGGAGCGAAACCTCTGTCCTTCTTTCTTTTTCCTGAAAATAGGAACGAAGCACCACATACAAGTTTCGGTTTTTTTGTTAGGATGAACGAAAAAACAGGAAGGATGTGGTGTTTTGCGTACACTGTTCAAAACATCTCTGTTTATGGCCGGCTTATGCACGGCGGCTCAATGTGTTTTTGCATCAAATGCCTCAGCAGATCAAAGCATCAAATACGACCATACGTATCAAACCCCTTCATACATCATCGAAAAATCACAGCCATCATGGCAGCCAGCTCAAAACCTAACGCAGAAAGAAGCGCTATTTTCATATCTGGACAAGCAACAAACCTATTTTAAGCTCAAAGGAAACGCGAACAGCCATTTTCGCATTTCCAAAACAATAAAGGATTCAAAGACAAAACAAATATTTTTTAAATTAGAGGAAGTGTATAAAGGGATTCCTGTTTACGGCTTTGGACAGGCGGTCGCGATGAAGGAAAACAAACAAGTGAAAAGTTTCTTCGGGAAGGTGCACCCGCAAATAAATGACATATCTGTCACACCGTCTGTATCTAAGAAAAAAGCCATACATACAGCGCGCCGTGCGCTTGAGGCCTCCATTGGAAAAATCGAGTATGTTGACGGAGAACCGAAAGCCGAATTATATATTTATCCGCACGAAGGCGCATATGATCTTGCCTACCTTGTGAGACTTTCGACGTCTGAACCTGAGCCTGGATATTGGCATTATTTCATCAATGCCAAAAGCGGAAAGGTCATCGATTCTTTTAATGCCATTCATGAAGCAGCCGGTACGGGGATCGGCGTATCAGGAGAAGAAAAAAGCTTTGAAGTAACTGAACAGAATGGGCGTTATTATTTGGCTGACGAAACAAGGGGAAAAGGGATAAATACTTTTGACGCAAAGAACCTGAACGAAACCTTGTTTACCCTTTTGTCTCAATTGATCGGGTATACAGGCAGTGAAGTGGTCAGCGGCACGTCCGTATTTCATGACCCGGCGGCTGTAGATGCCCATGCAAATGCACAAACCGTTTACGACTATTACAGCGGCACGTTTGGCCGCCATTCTTTTGATCAAAACGGCGCGAGAATTACGTCTACCGTACATGTGGGAACACAGTGGAACAATGCGGCGTGGAACGGTGTGCAGATGGTGTACGGGGATGGTGACGGCGCTAAGTTTAAGCCGCTGTCCGGATCGCTCGACATTGTGGCGCATGAAATGACACACGCGGTCACCCAGTATTCCGCAGGCCTTTTATATCAGGGAGAACCCGGCGCGTTAAACGAATCCATTTCTGATATTATGGCGGCGATGACAGACCGGGATGACTGGGAAATCGGCGAGGATGTATATACGCCGGATGTACGCGGGGATGCTTTACGTTCATTAGACGACCCTTCCAAGCAGGGGAATCCGGATCATTATTCAAACCGGTATACGGGCACAGAGGATTACGGCGGGGTGCATATCAATTCGTCGATCCACAATAAAGCGGCATATCTTCTCGCAGAAGGCGGCGTGCACCATGATGTGCGGGTTGAGGGGATCGGGCGTGAAGCTTGTGAGCAAATTTATTACCGGGCTTTGACATATTATGTAACGCCTTCTTCAGACTTCAGCATGATGAAGCAAGCGGCAATCGAAGCTGCCAATGATTTATACGGTGAAGACTCGAAGCAATCAGCTTCTGTCGAAAAGGCATATGACGCAGTCGGAATTCAATAAAAATGAAAAAACAGCCAGGGCTTTTTTAGCCTGGCTGTTTTTTTATGATCTACCGAGAAAAAATATGGCCAGTGTGCCCGGCCCGGAATGGGATCCGACAGCAGAGCCGATGGAGTGCATGATGATGTCTTTCGGCTTGAACGCGTCTTCGATCAAGTGTTTCATTTCATTGGCTGTTCCTTCGTTAGCGGCATAGCTGATTCCGACGGTTTGTTCGCTCCAATTGTCTCCTCGCTCTTTCATTAATTCAATAATCCGTTTGAACAGCTTTTTCTGTCCGCGGATTTTTTCAAGAGGCACAAGCTTGCCGTCCTCCATATGAAGAAGCGGTTTAATATTGAGCAGACCGCCGACAAAAGCGGACGTTTTTGAAATTCGGCCGCCCCGGGCGAGGTACGTTAAATCATCGACTGTAAAAATGTGCTCAAGCTGTGCGCAAAAGCTCTTTACAGACGTTTCAATTTCTTGTATTGTATTTCCGTTGATACAGAGTTCGCGTGCATGCCGGACGGCCAGACCGCACCCTAATGAAGCGCATTTGGAATCAATCACCCGCAAATCAAAATCGGGGAATTCTTCCTTCACTTCATTGGCGATCATGACGGCTGTCTGATAGGTGCCGGAGAGTCCTGAGGAAAAAGCGATGTAAAGTGCGGGCTCTCCTGTTTCGGCATATTGCAAAAATACATTTTTAATTGTTTGCGGTGAGGCTTGGGACGTCTTTGGCGCTTCCCCATTTTGCATCGCTTCAAATATTTGTTCCGAATGAATCGTGACTGCATCTTCATATTCTTTGTCGCCGAGAGAAACCCTAAGCGGGATAAAGCCAATGCCGTTTTCCTCAAAATAAGAACGAGGCAGATCAGCGGCGCTGTCAGCGATGAGATGAACTGTCATTTTGCTTCCCTTCTTTCCGTTTATCGCTCGTCATCATGTGATTTAAGCCAACTATATCATATTAATTTGTCAAAATCGTGTTCAAATATTTGTTTTAAGGGAAAACATAATAAAGAAGAATGAGCGGAGGAACATGCCATGGTACTAGATCAAACAAAAAAATTACTCATCGTCATCATCGGGGCCTTACTTAATGCGGCCGGGCTGAACTTATTTCTGATTCCGGCAGATGTATATGCCAGCGGATTCACGGGTGTCGCCCAGCTTTTATCAAGCGTCGTTGACCAATATGCCCCTTTTTACATATCGACGGGAACGCTCTTGTTCCTCTTAAATATTCCGGTCGGTATTTTAGGATGGCTGAAGGTCGGCAGATCGTTTACGGTGTACAGCATTTTGAGTGTCGCACTGACCACATTGTTTATGGGAATCCTGCCGGAAATGAGACTGTCTCATGACATCCTGCTGAATGCGGTATTCGGCGGCGTGATTTCCGCGGTCGGAATCGGTTTAACATTAAAGTACGGCGCTTCGACAGGCGGCCTTGATATCGTCGCTATGGTGCTGGCCAAGTGGAAGGATAAACCCGTCGGCACGTATTTCTTTATTCTGAACGGGATTATCATTCTGACGGCAGGATTATTGCAAGGTTGGGAGAAAGCTTTATATACCCTTGTTACTTTGTATGTGACAACGAGGGTGATCGACGCGATTCATACCCGGCACATGAAGCTGACAGCAATGATTGTGACGAAAAAAGCGGACGAAATCAAAGAAGCCATTTATGGAAAAATGGTGCGGGGCATAACGACTGTCCCAGCCAAAGGAGCTTTTACAAACGAGCAGAAAGAAATGATGATTATCGTCATCACGAGGTATGAATTGTACGATTTAGAAAAAATCGTAAAAGAAGTGGACCCGAAAGCATTTACAAACATTGTCCAAACGACCGGGATTTTTGGTTTCTTTAGAAAAGACTGACGAAAGCAGGTGGAAGTCGTGAAACGGCTGCTTGTGATGCTCTTGCCTGTGGTGCTATTAATAGGCTGCGGGAAAAATGAGCAGACAGAACCCGATAAGGAGGTATCAGGCGGAATGGAGAATCAAGAGGTTGTTTTATCTGTTGACGCAATTCAGGAGCCTGAACAAATCAAATTTAACATGTCACTGAAGAACCAAAGCGAACGCAGGGTGGAGTTTCAATTCAGCACGGGGCAAAAATTTGAACTTGTCGTGTACGATTCAGATCACAAAGAAAGATACCGTTATTCGAAAGACAAAATGTTTACACAGGCTTTTCAAAACCTGACGCTTGAACCGGGAGAAACCTATGATTTCACTGATGAATGGAAGGAAGTACCGGAGCCGGGAACATACGAGGTGAAGGTGACATTTAAGGGCAGAGCGGAGAATCTTAAGCAGGTCCAGGCTGTTCAGCAGTTTGAGGTCAAATAATAGGCTATGGCGAATCGCCATAGCCCTTTTTTATTGCAATTTATCCAGTTGATCTTGAAATTGATGAAGCTGTTGACGCTCCGCATCTGTCGAATTGGCATACGCAGAAGACACAGCATTTTTGGCCCTCAGAATCGCTTGCTCCTGATCGCCTTCTTCAAAGCCGTTTGTCACCATGACAGCCTGTTGAACAAATGATTTCGCCTGCTGAAACAGTTCGTTTCTCATTTAATATTCAACCTGTCTTTCGGCCGAATCTCGTGCCGCGGCATGCTGGTGAGCTTCTTCTAATGTAGCCCGATATGGAAATCTTGCGGCGTGTAGCCCGATGGAGTCTTTACCCTGCTGAATAAACCTTCTGGATTTGCTTCGTTTACCCATTGTGAGACTGCCCCCTTCCATACTTTGACGAGATGAGTCGTCTCCCATAGTATGCTGGGGCGGGTAAAGGTTTATAAGTGGGAAAAATTAAAACACTCCGCTCTTTATATTGAGAAATATTCTTTCAAAAATTGGGCGACCCCATCTTCTTCGTTGGAACCCGTCGTTTTGTCAGCGATCTGCTTGACTGCATCAATTCCATTTCCCATGGCGACGCCGCATCCTGCAAATTCAAGCATTTCCAGGTCGTTATCTTCATCGCCAAAAGCGATGACCCGTTCTCGCGGCACGCCGTAGTAATCGCTGATTTTCTGCAAGCCAATCGCTTTGTTCATGCCGCTTTTAATAATCTCAATCACATGCCACGGGGCTGCCCATCTTCTGTGATCAATCACCTCGGCGTGCACATCTGTTAGATAAGCGCGTATCTCTGGCACATCTTCCTCTTTCGCATGGATGAGCACAGATGTGACATCCTCACCGAGATTTTCACGCAAATCGCCTACGGTGACATTTGTTGTGTTCATGTTAAAGGCATCAATCAGATGCTCATCATGATAATGGAAGTACACATCATCGATGACTTCAGCAAGTATATTATGTACATTGTAGGTCTCGCTGATATCCACAAGCTGTTTGACAACTTGAAGCGGCAGTGAGGTATGATACCGTCCCCAGCTGTCATCTTGCGGATGGTGGACAAACGCTCCATTGAAATTGACGATCGGCGTTGTCAGATTCATCTGCTCATAGTACATGGAACTTGAACGGTACGGCCGGCCGGTGGAGATGCAGACGTAATGTCCGTCATTTTTTAGGCGCTGTATCGTTTGAAGGGTGTTTTCTGATATTGTTTTATCGTCCTTTAATAATGTTCCATCTAAATCTAATGCGATTACATAGGGTTTTGTCTCCATGAAAAGCTCCTTTAACCTTAGATTTTACGTGAGTTGCCTTAATTACAGTGTAGCTTTTTACCATCTTTATTGTCTACATGTTACACTTATGATTATGGTTATCCTAAGGAGGGGACATTGTGATTCAAATTGAAAATCAAACCGTTTCCGGCATTCCGTTTTTACATATTGTAAAAGAAGAGAACAGGCACCGTGCCGTTCCTCTTGTTTTCTTTATACATGGCTTTACAAGCGCAAAGGAACACAACCTTCATATTGCTTATCTGCTTGCGGAGAAGGGCTTTAGAGCCGTTCTGCCGGAGGCGCTGCACCATGGTGAACGGGGAGAGCAAATGGCTGTTGAAAAGCTGGCCGGCCATTTTTGGGACATCGTGCTAAACGAGATTGAAGAGCTTGAAGTACTCAAGAACCATTTTGAGAAGGAAGGCCTGATAGACGGCGGCCGTATCGGGCTTGCGGGTACATCAATGGGCGGCATTACAACGCTTGGCGCCTTAACGGTTTATGACTGGGTACAAGCCGGCGTCAGCCTGATGGGAAGCCCGAATTATGTCGAGCTGTTTCAGCAGCAGATCGACCACATCAAATCTCAGGGCATCGATATCGATGTGCCGGAGGAAAGGGTGCGGGAGCTCATGGAGCGCCTTAAAGTGCTGGATCTCAGCCTTCAGCCGGAGAAACTTCGCCAGCGCCCGCTTTTATTTTGGCATGGCGTTAAAGATCAAGTCGTGCCTTACGCGCCGACCCGGAAATTTTATGACACGATTAAATCTTATTACAGCGAGCAGCCGGAACATCTCCAGTTTATTGCGGATGAACGAGCCGATCACAAAGTGCCGCGGGCCGCTGTGTTAAAAACCGTTGAATGGTTTGAAACGCATTTATAAAGCACAAAGGTGTAAACACAGGCCGGATTTACGTTATACTGTAGAAAAAAGGAGTGAGGGAATGTGGAAGAAGCATTAAAAGAAAACATTATGGGCGCCCTGGAACAGGTTGTCGACCCTGAGCTTGGCGTTGATATCGTAAACCTCGGGTTAGTATACGATGTTGATATGGATGAAGACGGCTTAACGCACGTCACAATGACACTGACGTCAATGGGATGCCCTTTAGCGCCGATTATTGTTGATGAAGTGAAAAAAGCGCTTGCGGACATTCCGGAAGTGAAAGAGACGGAAGTTCACATTGTGTGGAATCCGCCGTGGACTCGGGACAAAATGTCAAGATATGCAAAAATCGCGCTTGGCATACAATAAAACAAAAGAGGACAGCCTTACTGTGAGGCTGTCCTTTTTACAGCTGAAAAGGAGTGAAGCAAAATGATGTACCTGCTTGCCGTTCTATGCCCGCCGCTTGCTGTTTTGTTTACGGGAAAGCCATTTCAGGCACTTCTCAATCTCATATTGACATGCATCTTTTGGCTGCCGGGCGCCATTCACGCTTGTTTTATCGTGGCTGACCGCCGCGCTGAAAAACGGGCAAGACGATAATCTGGAAAAAAGAGGACGCAAACATGGTATAATGGCCATAAAAAACAGCAGGGAGAGCGCCATGAAAAAGAAATTGCTTGCATTCGCGCTGTGCACCGGTGCGTATGCGGCCCTGTTTGCGTACTCTGTTCACTCAGAGCAAAAAAGCGGCTCCAGCGAGATGACCGATGTCAGCCGCTTGATGCCGGTGAAAATTAAGCAGACGGTGAAAGGGCAGGAAGAAAATAACCTCATTGACACAGTCAAAGAGGCCAATCGAAAAAACATAAAAATCTCAATAGCCGGAACCCAGCATTCGATGGGCGGCCATACATATTACGAGGACGGCATCGTTCTCGACATGACAGGCTACAACAAAATCCTCGCTTTCGATAAAGAGAAAAAAACCATCAGGGTCCAAAGCGGGGCGACGTGGAATGACATACAGAAATACGTAAATCCATACGGGCTTGCGGTAAAAGTCATGCAGTCACAAAATATTTTTACAATCGGAGGATCTCTCAGCGCCAATGCCCACGGGCGTGATATCCGCTATGGGTCGCTGATTGATACAGTCAAATCATTCCGTCTTTTAAAAGCCGACGGCACAATTGTCACCGTCACTCCAAAAGATGACTTATTTTCAGCAGTCATCGGCGGGTACGGTCTTTTTGGCGTGATTCTCGATGCTGAGCTTGAATTAACGGATGACGAGCTGTACGTCATGCAGACGGAAAAAATGAACTACAGTACATACGCTGACTATTTTACAAAGCATGTCAAAGGCAATCCCGGTGTCCGCATGCACCTCGCTCGCATCTCAACAGCAGAAAAAGGATTTCTGAAAGACATGTATGTCACAAATTACGTATTATCAGACGAGCAGGATCAGCTGACATCTTACAGCGATCTCAAAAAGGATGAGCATACACAGGTGACGAAATTCGCGCTCGGCCTGTCAAGACGGTACGGGTGGGGCAGAAACTGGCTGTGGAACACCCAGCAATCCTATTTTCTAAGCCAAAATGGAACAAAGATCTCACGGAATAACGTCATGCGGTCAGAATCAAAATTTCTCGAATACGAAAACAATGAAAATACAGACGTGCTGCAGGAATACTTTGTGCCGGTGAAGGAGTACGCTTCCTATATTGATGACCTGAGACAAACGCTGTCACACGAAGACCTGAATCTGCTTAATATCACGATCCGGTATGTGCAAAAAAACGAAAAGGCCGACCTGTCTTATGCGAAGGATGATATGTTTTCGCTCGTGCTTTTAATCAACGAGGGCTTTTCAAAAGAAGACCAGGCTGACGCTGCGAGAATCATCAGGCGCATGACAGACGTTGCGCTCAAACACGGAGGAAGCTATTATCTGCCGTATATGACATATCAGACAAAAGCGCAAATGAGACAGGCGTATCCGAAAAGCGAAGCGTTTTTTCAGAAAAAAAAGACGTATGATCCGGATGAGCGGTTTATGAATTACTTTTATCAGAGGTATAAATAATGGGGAAAAACAAATTAAAATGGCTGACACTTTCACAAAGCAGCGTGTTTTTCGCAAGCAGTTTAATCTTTCCGTTTTATATTCTGTTTGTGAAGAATATCGGCTCAAGCTACACGCAGTTCGGGTTTTCCTACGGATTATTCGGACTGAGCGGAGCGCTCATTTACCCGCTCCTCGGCCGGCTTTCTGAAAGGATCGACAGCCGCTATTATCTGCTTGCGAACTCATGGGGCATGGCGGTTCTGCTTTTGTATGTCCCGCATGTAAACAGCGTTCTTCAAGTGTACATCGTGCAAGTGCTGTTAGGTCTCTTTGGGGCGATGCAAAAACACGGAGAAAAAGTATTAATCGCCGACTTTACAGACACCGGGGAACGCGGAAAAAAGATTGGGAATTATCATTTTTGGACCGCTGTTTTTTCAGCGGCTGCCATTATGCTCGGCGGTTTTCTCGCCGACTTTTTTACGGTGCAAATGATTTTTTATACAAGCTCTATTCTATATTTTCTGAGCGGATTGATGATGATGAAAACAGGCTGACACGGTCAGCCTGTTTTTTTATGCAGCTGTAAATGGCGCCGGATCAACAACTTGAAGCGATTTATGCCTGCTTTTTATGAGCAGGTTTTTTTATTGAACAGAAAATTTATAAATGAATAAAAATATTAAATATACGATTGAATTAATTTTTATTCATGTTATAATGTTAAATAATTTCACAAAGACCAAGAAGGTGAATTCGTTTTGAAAATAGGAATTGTAGGCGCTACGGGTTATGGAGGCGCCGAACTTGTCAGGATTCTTACACATCATCCTCATGCAGAAGAATGTATACTTTATTCATCCAGCGGGGAAGGAAAGGTCTATAGTAATGCTTACCCTCATCTTACCGGCTTGGCTGGGCAAAAGCTCAAGCCCATTGATATGAATACAATCAAACAGGAAATCGATGTCATGTTTCTTGCTGCGCCCCCGGGAGTATCAAGTGAACTGACTCCGCAGCTTGCAGAGGCGGGAATTCCGGTTATTGATCTGTCAGGTGATCTGAGGATCCAAGAGCCTGCTGTATATGAAAAGTGGTATAAACGGACAGCGGCACCAAAAGAAACAATTCAAGAGGCGGTTTACGGTCTTTCGGAGCTGAATCAAAGGAACATTCAGCAGGCGAAGCTCATCGCCAATCCGGGGTGTTTCCCGACGGCTGTGCTTCTGGGCCTCGCGCCTTTGGCTCAACAAAAGCTGCTTGATGAATCGTTCGTTATCGTTGATGCGAAAACAGGCGTTTCCGGTGCGGGGAGGAAAGCATCCATGGGAACCCATTTTTCTGAGCTTAACGACAATATTAAAATTTATAAAGTAAATGAACATCAGCACACCCCTGAGATTGAACAGACGTTAAAAGAATGGCAGCCAGGGTTGAAGGCTATTACATTTTCTGCTCACTTGGTTCCGATGACTAGGGGAATCATGGCTACAATGTATACGCAATTAACATCTGACCTATCTGCAGAAGATCTGCACGATTTATATTCGGAATTTTACCAAGATTCATATTTTGTGAGAGTGAGGCCAAAGGGTCATTTCCCGCAAACGAAGGAAGTGTTCGGCAGCAATTTCTGCGATGTATCCGTTACCCTCGACGAAAGAACGAACAGGGTCACGATCGTATCGGTAATTGATAATCTGATGAAGGGTGCCGCTGGGCAGGCAGTACAAAATTTCAATATCATGAATGGCTGGAACGAAGAGACAGGTCTTACCATGACACCAATTTATCCATAGAACAGGAGAGAATCGAACCATGATTCAGTTGAGTGAAGATCAAATAGTGAAAGTAAAAGGCGATGTATCCTCGCCAAAAGGATTTCAGGCAAAGGGCGTGCATTGCGGGCTGCGCTACTCGAAAAAAGACCTTGGCGTCATCATCAGCGAGACACCGGCAGTGAGTGCGGCAGTTTATACGCAAAGCCACTTTCAGGCGGCTCCGATTAAAGTCACACAGGACAGCTTAAAGCATGGATCAGCTCTGAAAGCAGTCATTGTCAACAGTGCCATTGCCAATGCTTGTACAGGGGAACAGGGCTTAGAGGATGCATACAAAATGCGGGAGAGCCTCGCTTTACAGCTGGGTATTGAGCCGGAGCTTGTCGCCGTTTCTTCAACTGGTGTCATCGGCGAACATTTAAATATGGAAAACATTCAGGCCGGCATCGAGCTTTTGAAAGAAACGCCTGCGGGATCTGGAGATTTCGAGGAAGCGATTTTAACGACAGATACCGTCATCAAGCAAACGTGCTATGAACTGACAATCGGCGGTCAAAAAGTCACCATCGGCGGAGCGGCTAAAGGCTCCGGAATGATTCACCCAAACATGGCAACGATGCTGGGGTTTGTGACAACAGACGCGGCAATCGAAGAAAAAACGCTGCAAAAAGCGCTCCGCGACATCACTGACGTCTCTTTTAATCAAATTACAGTTGACGGAGAAACCTCTACCAATGACATGGTATTGGTCATGGCAAATGGCTGCGCGGAAAATGAGTGCCTTACGGAAGATCATAAAGACTGGCCGCTCTTTAAAAAAGCGCTTCTGATGGCTTGCGAAGATTTAGCTAAGGAGATTGCCAGAGACGGAGAAGGCGCGACAAAACTAATCGAAGCCCAAGTAAAAGGGGCGAAAAACAATCTTGATGCAAACGTAATTGCCAAGAAAATTGTCGGTTCGAACCTCGTAAAAACCGCTGTATACGGAACAGACGCGAACTGGGGGCGCATTATCGGGGCTATCGGGCACAGCGCGGCTCAGGTGAAGGCTGAAGAAGTAGAGGTTTATCTCGGGGGCCAATGCCTGTTTAAAAACAACGAGCCTCAGCCATTCTCTGAATCTCTCGCGAAAGAATATCTCGAAGGAGATGAGATTGCCATTGTCATCAAGATGCATGAAGGAGACGGGAACGGAAGAGCATGGGGCTGTGATCTGACCTATGATTATATCAAAATTAATGCGAGCTATCGCACGTAATAAAGGGGAGCGCAATGAAGAAAACAATCGTTTTTAAATGCGGGGGAAGTGTCATCCGTGAGCTGTCGGAAGAATTTTTTCAAAACCTGAAAGAATTGATGGAATCAGGATGGAAATTGGCAATCGTGCACGGCGGCGGACCGGAAATCACACATATGCTGAAACGGTTAAACATCAAAACAGAATTTGCAGGCGGACAGCGGAAAACAACCAAACCGGTATTGGAAGTCGCTGAAATGGTACTGTCCGGCTCAGTGAATAAATTTTTCGTTGCCGAGCTTGCAAAACACGGGCTCCGGGCTGCGGGAGTGTCCGGCAAGGATGGAGGCCTTCTCGAAGCAGACTATCTTGATCCGGACACATACGGGGAAGTCGGAGAAATTAAAAAGGTTAATGCCTCTATGGTAAACGCGCTGATGGATGAAGGCATTATCCCGGTAATCGCGCCCCTGTCCTTGACGAGCGATTACAAAACACTGAATGTCAATGCTGATCTTGCGGCTTCGGCAGTCGCCGGGGCGCTGAAAGCTGATAAGCTGATGTTCGTCACAGACGTGGAAGGAATTATGAAGGAAAAACAGCGTCTCGACATCCTGACCCCTGAGGAAATTCAGACTCTCATTAAACAGGAAGTGATCACAGGCGGGATGATACCAAAGGTCAATTCAGCCTTGTCAGCATTATCGGATCAAGTATCAGAAGTGATGATCGTAAATGGAAAAGGATCGTTTTTCTCAGATCAAACATTTCAAGGAACAAAAATCGTCAAAGCAAAGGAGGCTGTTTCATGAGCAGCTTGTTTCAAACGTACGGACGGTGGAACATTGAGATAAAGAAAGCGAAGGGAACTTGCGTTGAGGATCAAAACGGCAAAACATACCTCGATTTCATTCAAGGGATTGCGGTTTCCAACCTAGGCCACTGCCATGAAGCGGTCACAGAAGCGGTCAAAAAACAGCTCGACAGCGTATGGCACGTATCCAATCTGTTTGAAAACAGTCTTCAGGAGCAAGCGGCACAGCAGTTAGCAGCAAACAGTGCCGGAGATCTCGTTTTTTTCTGCAACAGCGGAGCGGAAGCGAATGAAGGCGCGATTAAGCTGGCGCGAAAAGCAACTGGAAAAACGAAAATCATCACGTTTCTTCAATCATTCCACGGCCGCACCTATGCAGGGATGGCAGCTACCGGACAGGATAAAATCAAAACAGGCTTCGGCCCGATGCTGGAAGGCTTTCACTACCTCCCGTACAATGATCCTGCCGCTTTTGATGCTCTTGGGGAGGAAGACGGCATAGCCGCGGTAATGCTTGAGACCGTACAGGGAGAAGGCGGAGTCAATCCGGCCAGTGCAGAATTTTTAACAGCCGTACAGTCATTTTGCAAGGAAAAGCAGGCGCTTCTGATCGTAGATGAAATTCAGACCGGTATCGGACGGACAGGAAAAGGCTTCGCATACGAACACTTCGGCCTCTCACCTGATATCATCACAGCTGCAAAAGGATTGGGGAACGGCTTTCCAGTCGGTGCGGTAATCGGCAAGAAAGAGCTGGGAGCAGCGTTTACTCCTGGATCTCACGGAACGACCTTCGGAGGGAATATGCTGGCGATGGCCGCCGTCAATGCAACATTGCAGGTTGTATTCCAGCCTGAATTTCTGCAAGAGGCTGCTGATAAGGGTGCGTTTTTGAAAGAACAGCTGGAGGCTGAACTGAAGAGTCCTTTTGTGAGGCAAATCCGCGGCAAAGGATTAATGCTTGGAATTGAGTGTGATGGGCCGGTTGCAGACATCATTGCTGAATTGCAGACATTAGGGTTGCTCGTACTGCCGGCCGGACCGAACGTGATTCGTCTGCTGCCGCCGCTCACCGTGACAAAGGATGAAATAACAGAAGCCGTCAGTAAGCTGAAACAAGCGATTGCTCAGCATACCGCTGTCAATTTGTAATTTTTTTTCAATATGAAAGCATAAAAATTCATTTTTATAATTAATTATTCATCAAGAGGTGGGCTTTTAGATGGAAGGTTATTTAGTATTAGAAGATGGAACAGTGTTCAGCGGAGAACTGGACGGACATGAAAACTGCACGGGCGAAGCTGTGTTTTTCACAGGAATGACGGGCTATCAGGAAGTGCTGACAGACCCGTCATACAAAGGACAGATTATCGTTTTTACGTACCCGCTGATCGGCAACTACGGTATTAATGAAAACGACTTTGAAAGCAAAAAACCGCAAGTGAAAGCAGCGGTTGTTTACGAGGCGTGCGATCATTTTTCTCATCATGAAGCAGTATACAGCCTTAAGGAATATCTGAAAAAATGGAATATCCCGCTCTTGTCCCATGTCGATACGAGGGCTGTCGTCAAAAAAATCCGAGCGAACGGAACGATGGGGGCGTCTGTCACTGCCTCTAAAGAAGCGGCTGAGATTGCACTGCAGCCTGAGAACGTCGCAGAACAGGCGTCCGCACAGGACATCAGCACAATCGGTGAAGGAAATAAACATATCGCTCTCATTGACTTTGGCTTTAAAAAATCAATTGCAGCCTCACTCGTGAAACGAGGCTGCAAGGTCACAGTTATACCGTATCAGCAAATGGAATCGGTTTACGGCATAAAGCCGGACGGTGTCGTGTTATCCAACGGACCCGGAGATCCGAAAGCCATTACACCGTATATGGAACAAATCAAAAACATTGTCAGCCGCTTTCCGACACTCGGCATATGTCTCGGCCACCAGCTGATTGCGCTCGCTTTCGGCGGAAATACGTTTAAGCTGCCGTTCGGACACAGGGGCGCAAACCATCCGGTCATCGACCGTGAAACGAAGCGGGTGTTCATGACCAGCCAAAATCACAGCTATGTGGTTGATGAAAAATCCATTAATCAAGAAGAGCTGACGATCAGATTCCACCATGTCAATGACACGTCAGTTGAAGGGCTTTCCCATAAAAAGCTGCCTGTCATGAGTGTGCAATTTCACCCGGAAGCCCATCCCGGGCCGGCGGAAAGCGAATGGATTTTTGATGATTATTTAAAGAATGTGATACCAGCAAGGAGAGAAATCGCCCATGCCTAAAGACACCAGTATTTCAAGCATATTAGTAATCGGCTCAGGCCCGATCATCATCGGCCAGGCGGCAGAATTTGATTATTCAGGCACTCAAGGGTGCATCGCGCTCAAGGAAGAAGGCTATCGGGTTATTCTCGTCAACAACAACCCGGCAACAATTATGACCGATGAAGCTTTCGCGGATGACATATATTTTGAACCGCTGACGGTAGAAAGCCTGACAGACATTATTAAGAAAGAAAAGCCCGACGGACTTCTGGCCAATTTAGGCGGGCAGACTGCACTGAATCTAGCAGTTGAACTTGAAGAAGCAGGTATCTTAAAGGCGCACGGCGTCAAACTTCTGGGTACATCCGTTGATACAATACAAAAAGGAGAGGACCGGGAAAAATTTCGTTCTTTAATGAACGAGCTGAATCAGCCAGTTCCAGAGAGCGAAATTGTCGATAACGAAACAGATGCCCTTCGTTTTGCGGAATCCATCGGCTTTCCTGTCATTATCCGGCCTGCTTACACGTTAGGCGGAAAAGGCGGGGGCATCGCGCCTACGAAAGAAGCATTTACCGCCATGATCAAGCAAGCGCTCCTGGCTAGCCCGATCAATCAATGTCTGGTAGAAAAGAGCATTGCCGGCTTTAAAGAAATTGAATATGAAGTGATGCGCGACAGCAACAACACATGCATTACCGTCTGTAATATGGAAAACATTGATCCGGTCGGTGTGCATACAGGCGATTCGATCGTAGTGGCGCCTTCACAAACATTAACTGATGAAGACTATCAAATGCTCCGGACGGCAAGTCTGACGATCATTTCGGCACTTGATGTCGTAGGCGGGTGCAACATTCAGTTTGCGCTTGATCCGTTCAGCAAGCAATACTATGTCATTGAAGTGAATCCGCGTGTGAGCCGTTCATCTGCTCTCGCGTCAAAAGCAACAGGTTATCCCATTGCGAAAATGGCTGCGAAATTGGCGGTCGGATACACGCTTGACGAATTAAAAAACCCGCTTACAGGCTCCACTTATGCGAGCTTCGAACCGGCATTGGACTATGTTATCGTCAAGTTTCCGCGCTGGCCGTTTGATAAATTCAAAAACGCGGACCGCAAGCTCGGCACAAAAATGAAAGCCACCGGAGAAGTGATGGCGATTGAACGTAATGTAGAAGCGGCGCTCCAAAAGGCGGCAGCCTCCCTTGAGCTGAAAAACGTCGGCACGCATCTGCCGGAGCTCGGCGGCTTATCAATTGAAGCGCTCTGGGAGCTGGCAATCACACCTGACGATCGAAGATTTTTCGTTGTGATGGAGCTGTTAAGCCGAAGCCTATCAATAGAAGAAATCCATGCAAAAACAAAAATCGACCCGTTTTTCCTTCACACCTTTAACAATATCATCAAGCTGGAAAATCAGATCATGGAAGCGGGGAGCGACCTCTCTTTTGATTTATTGAAAAAGGCAAAGGAAAAAGGATTTTCAGACGCAACGATTGCCTCGCTTATCGGCAAGACAGAGGTAGAGGTGCGCGCTCTTCGCAAGGAGAAGGGGATTACGCCTTCCTTCAAAATTGTTGATACTTGCGCAGCTGAGTTTGATGCGAAAACCAACTATTTCTACTCCACGTATTTCGGAGAAACCGATGGAGACATCAGCCGCAAAGAGAAAAAGCGCGCGCTGATTATCGGCTCAGGACCGATTCGCATCGGCCAGGGCGTTGAATTCGATTACAGTGCTGTTCATGGGGTGTTAACACTGCAAAAACTTGGGTTCGAAACGATTATGATTAACAACAACCCGGAAACCGTGAGCACAGATTATGAAATTGCGGACCGCCTGTATTTTGAACCGCTGACAACGGAGCACATATTAAACGTGGCGGAACAGGAAAAGATTGACTTTGCGATCGTGCAGTTCGGCGGCCAAACCGCGATCAATGCTGCTGAAGCGCTCGAAAAAGCCGGAATCACGCTTCTCGGCACATCGTTTGAAACGCTCGACGTGTTAGAGGATCGCGATCAATTTTATCAGCTTCTTGATGAACTCGGATTGCAGCACGCTAAAGGAGAAATTGCTTATACAAAAGAAGAGGCTGCAGAGAAAGCAGACGGCATCGGCTATCCGGTATTAATCCGTCCTTCTTATGTCATTGGCGGAATGGGCATGATCATCGTTGAATCGGAAGCTGCGCTTTCTCAGCTGCTGGACGGAGAAGACAGCATGCCGTACCCCATTTTAATTGATCAGTACGTGTCAGGAAAAGAAGTCGAAATTGATCTGATTTCCGATGGTGAAGAAGTCTTTATCCCGACATATACCGAACATATTGAGCGGGCGGGCGTCCACTCAGGAGACAGCTTCGCCATTCTCCCGGGGCCTTCCGTCACAAACAAGCTGCAGCAGGGAATAAAAGATGCTGCGCAAAAAATTGCCCAAAAGCTTTCGTTTAAAGGCATTATGAACATCCAATTTGTGATCGATAACGAAACCATTCTCGTCCTTGAAGTGAACCCGAGAGCGAGCCGTACAGTTCCGGTCGTCAGCAAAGTCATGGGCGTCCCGATGATTCCGCTCGCCACACGGCTGCTGGCGGGGGCATCTCTAAAAGATGTAAACCCGGCAATTCAAAATCACCATGGTGTTGCTGTAAAGTTCCCGGTCTTTTCATCACATGCGATTCAAGATGTAGATGTGAAGCTTGGACCGGAAATGAAATCGACAGGAGAAGGCATGTGTGTTGCATACGACGCCGACAGCGCCTTGAAAAAAATCTACACGCGTGTTTGGAATCAAAAAGGAAGCATTTATTTGCAAAACGGACCGGAAGACTTGAAGACATTAGCGGAAAACGCCGGCTTTACGGTTCATGAAGGCACATTCGCCTCCTGGATGGAACAGGATGAAAAAGCGCTCCATATCCATTTGAACGGCTCTGAAGAAGCACGCAAAGAGCGTTTGGAAGCCATGACACACGGCATTACCGTCTTTACTGAAGAGGAAACCGTACGGGCGTTTTTGCAAAGCGGATCAGGCAGTCCGCACCCTGTTTCCCTCAGAGATCTTTATAAAAAGGAAGTGGCATCATGCACACAGTGAATATGGGAGAAACGCAAACCAATCTATTCGGAAAAGACCTATTAACGCTAAAAGATCTCAGTGAACAGGACATCAGCGCGTTGCTTGCTGAAGCCAGTGTACTGAAACAAAACAAGATTCAGCCTATTTTTCAAGGCAAAACCCTTGCGATGATTTTTGAAAAATCATCCACGCGGACACGTGTTTCATTTGAGGCCGGCATGGCGCAGCTTGGCGGAAACGCCCTCTTTTTAAGCCAGAAAGATCTGCAGCTGGGCCGCGGTGAAACTGTGGCTGACACGGCAAAAGTGCTCTCGGGCTATGTAGATGCAATCATGATCCGGACCTTCGAGCATGAAAAGGTGGAGGAGCTTGCTGAACACGCTGATATTCCGGTCATCAACGGGCTTACTGATAAATATCATCCTTGCCAAGCGCTGGCGGACCTATTGACGATCAAGGAAATCAAAGGCGATCTCAAAGGTGTGAAAGTCGCATATATCGGTGACGGAAATAATGTGGCGCACTCCCTGATGATCGGCTGCGCAAAAATGGGCTGTGATATCTCGATTGCTTCACCTGAGGGATACGAAGTGTTAGACGAAGCGGTGGAAGCAGCCAAGGCATCAGCCCTTCAATCCGGTGCTTCCATTACACTTACAGCTGATCCGATTGAAGCCGTAAAACATGCGGACGTCATTTATTCAGATGTATTCACAAGCATGGGACAGGAAGCGGAAGAGCAAGAGCGTCTCGCAGTCTTCGCGCCTTACCAGGTGAATGCATCGCTTGTCAGCCATGCTAAACCTGACTATACATTTTTGCACTGTCTTCCTGCACACCGTGAAGAAGAAGTGACGGCAGAGATTATTGACGGTCCGAATTCCGCTGTATTCCAGCAGGCCGAAAACCGTCTCCATGTGCAAAAAGCGCTGTTAAAGGCGATCCTTTACAAAGGGAAATAACCGAAAAAACTGCTGAGCCGGGTCTCAGCAGTTTTTTTATGGAAACATATTCACACCCGCTTAGGCGCATACTACACGAAAAAGGAAAAGGAGGAAAAACAGTGGGACAGCAGCATCAATTCCGGCCCGGGCAGAAAGCGCCCAACAACGGCATCTACGTAGAAATCGGCGAGACGGGGAGTATGGTCAAAAACCCGCAAAAGGTCCATCTGTCAGCAGGAGATATGTTTCCTGAAACATCTAATCACAACCGCCTGTGGACGTATAAAAGAAAACCGTGATCACGAAAAAACCCAAAACAATACATGTTTTGGGTTTTTGGCTTATTAATGCTGGCTGGCATTGTTGTTCATAGGCATGATTGCTGCTAGCGCCATGATCAGCACATATAAAACGACAGCAATTACGGATGATGTTGTGAAGTTATACGCTACACTGTTCATGCTGGCAATCAAATAGCATGCCATATGCGATAAAAGGAACGTCCAAATAAAAGCAATAATAAATCGCACGTTTCCACCTCGTCCTTCTCATTCTATTCTAGAAGTTATCATACCATACATAAAGCCAAGGGGGAATCTAATTTTAGAAGAAAGTGAGGTGACAAAAGAGTCTGATTCGTCACATTTTTAATGGTAAAATATAAAAAATAAATATCGTCAATTGGTATAATAGCCAAAACATAGAAAGGCTAGGACTTTACCTTATTCGTTTCTTTTCTTTTTACATAAGATAGCGTGAGATGAAGTGTGAAAGGAGGCGGGCAAGCGATGGGAATAACGGAAAGGTATTTTCAATTGGGAACGGAGCATAACGTGATTCATCTGCCCTATCGTCCGAACGGCTTTGGCATCTTTGTCCTCGGGGACAGAACCCACTTTGTCGGTAATGATTCAAGCTTTTGGCTTCAGCATTACGGCAGAAATCAGCTTTTAAATATGCTGAGGGACGAAGGCTATACCATTTTTAACAGCAATCTGTTCGGAAGGCACTGGGGCGCGGAAAAAGCGGTCACCTATGCCAAACAGCTGATACATTTCGTGTTGAAGCAGGAAATACTCAATCCGAAGATTCATATTTTAGCAGAAGGGATGGGCGCTCTCGTGGCCGATGAACTGCTTCGTTTTTCCCCGGATCATATCCGATCAGCCGCGATGTTGAATCCTTGTCTCGATCTTCAGGCACATTATGAATCAGAAAAAGAAAATAAATTTTTCTATAAGCAATTTTTGAAAGAGGTATCGGAAAGCTACGAAATCTCCGAAAAAGAAGCGGCTTCACTCCGTTATAAAACAATCGAAAGCTATCCGAGCAGCGTACCGGTTCATATATGGCAGCGGATGACCGGAGCACCGTATCCGTACAGCCTGCATGCGGAAGTATTTAAGGAAAAGCAGCAGCAAAACCAAGGCTGTCCGGTTGACATAACGTTTCATTTATTTGAGCACCCAAGCAGGATCTATGCATCAATCTGCAAATTCTTTCACAGGCATGAAAAAGAGTTATAAAGAATACAATAACAATAGCCTTCTCTTTTGCGGAGGCTGTTTTGCTTTGGATAAATGAAAAACCGGAAGGGCGGCAGATGAAATGGAATCAACGCTGATTGTAGGGGCGGATGAATTTTTCGGCCTTTCTTTATGCGAGCGAATGATGGATGAAGGCATATACGTCGATGTCGTTTTGGCTGAAACAGATGATGAAAACAGACAAATGTACTTAGAAGAAAGACTCATGTGGCTTGGAAGAAACGAGCACTTTCGGCAGCTTGAGCACATTGAGGATCAAAAGTATGATACAATTTGTATCCAATATGACTGCGGCTTTTTGCCTTTGGACCAATATAAATCCGCTTATGTATTGGTATACGAACAAGACCGAAAAGAGTGGGAGAAACGTAAAAAGACAGGTTCAGAAAAAGCGGTGATCCTTCCTAAAATGTATGGGCCGTGGAAAGAAGAACAGGAGGAAGAGGGCTTTTATACAGAAGATGTAGCTGACGAGCTGTTGAGATTCTTGCTTGAGCCCGGCCGTGATACCGGCAAAGATTGCATTTTTGATTTGCAAGTCACGAAAAAAACTTCAAAAGATGAAGCGAAAACAAAAATTCTCGAGTGGAAAAGACAATTTTCATCAATTTTCGACAAATATTAAGAAAAACCTTCCATGTTTCGAGTTTTCTAGATACAATAAACGTATCATTTGAATACATGTGATAGCTTGTCAAAAGGAGTTGAACATGACTTGATCACAAGGCTTGTCATGATCTTTTCTGTCCTCCTTTTATTAAGCGGATGTGGACAAACTCCGTTTAAAGGAAAAATTGAGAAGGTCGGCATGCTCTTTCCTGATACGATTAATGACCTCGTATGGGGCACAAAAGGGTATAAAGGATTACTGAATATACAATCTAAATACAATGTGGACGTCTACTATAAAGAAGGCGTAAAAACAGATGAAGATATTATAAATGCGATTGAAGATTTTCATAAGCGCGGCGTCAATCTCCTCTTTGGCCATGGAAGTGAGTATGAAGAAGTATTTAACTTGGTGAGTGAAGACTATCCGGATATGCAGTTTGTGATTTCAAATGCAAAAGCAAAAGCGGACAATGTCACAAGCGTTCATCTCAGCGGGGAAGCAATCGGCTTTTTCGGCGGAATGACCGCTGCCCATATGTCAAAAACCAATCAGGTCGGCGTCATCGCTTCTTTTTCATGGCAGCCAGAAGTTGACGGCTTTATAAAAGGGGCTAAGTATGAAAATCCTAATATAGAAGTGAATACAAAATATACGGATCACTGGGATGATGATTCGACTGCGGTGAACCTTTATCAAAAAATGAAGAACGAAGGCGCGGATGTTGTGTATCCTGCCGGAGACGGGTATAATGTTCCTGTCATTCAGCAAATCAAAAAAGACGGCCTATATGCGATCGGCTATGTCACAGATCAATCCGATCTTGGCGAGAACACCGTGTTAACCAGCACGGTGCAAAATGTGGACAAGGCCTATGAAATTATAGCTGAGCAATTCGACAAAGGGACTTTAAAAGGCGGCGATCACTATTACGATCTGAAAAGCCGAGTTGTCGAAATGGGAACCTTCAGTCCGCTTGTGGACAAAGCCTTTCAGGAAAAAATCGCTAAACTGGTCAAAACATATAACAAAACAGGTGAACTGCCAAAAAACGAGTAACGGGGTGACTTTACATGCAGCACGAAAAATCACTTGAGTTTCTGCAAATAGCAATGAAATATCTGCCTGAAGCGAAAGAGCAGCTTGAAAAATCAGGAATAGATCTGTCGATGGAGGCCATTCAGCCGTTTATGAATTTATTTACAACGGTAATGGCGGAAGCCTATGAGCTGGGTAAATCCGACGCGAAATCTGAAACCGAATAAGAAGAAGCCACTTTCTCGAAAGTGGCTTTTCACATGATTTTCTTTTTAATAGCGGATACCATAGGCGCGAGCTCCTTCAGAGCGGGCTTGATTTAATCGAGAGAGTTCATAATCGAACCGATTTGGTTCATAATATACATGTAATCAATCGTCTCTTCTTCGTTTGTCGGGGAAACCCCCTCCTCCTGCACTTTTTCTTTTTCTGTTTTTTGTTTGGCGTTATCGCCGAACATCATTTTTGAAAACACATCCACCTGCATACGCCTCCTTTTCCATATACCATACTCTATGAGTAAGATGGACCGATAGTTTAGACGAATATATTGCCATGTGAAAAAAAATAAGATAGAATTAGTACCTGATACTAATAATTGATCATAACCTGATTGATCTTCTAAATTAACTATATAAAGGAGTCTTCCCTTATGAAAGCTGGAATACTTGGAGTTGGACGTTATATCCCTGAGAAGGTTTTAACAAATCATGATTTAGAAAAAATGGTTGAAACTTCTGACGAGTGGATTCGTACAAGAACAGGAATAGAAGAAAGAAGAATTGCCGCTGATGACGTATATTCATCACATATGGCTGTTGCAGCAGCGAAAAAAGCGCTGGAACAAGCTGAAGTGTCCGCTGAGGATCTCGATATGATTCTCGTTGCGACTGTCACACCTGATCAGTCATTTCCTACAGTTTCTTGTATGATTCAAGAACAGCTCGGCGCAAAGAAAGCATGTGCCATGGATATCAGCGCGGCTTGTGCAGGCTTTATGTACGGGGTTGTAACGGGTAAACAATTTATTGAATCCGGAACTTATAAGCATGTCCTTGTTGTCGGTGTAGAAAAGCTCTCAAGCATTACAGACTGGGAAGACCGCAACACAGCCGTTCTGTTTGGTGACGGAGCGGGCGCTGCGGTAGTCGGGCCAGTCAGTGATGACAGAGGAATCCTTTCATTTGAACTAGGAGCAGACGGCACAGGCGGTCAGCACTTGTATCTAAATGAAAAAGGACATACAATCATGAATGGACGTGAAGTTTTCAAATTTGCGGTCCGCCAAATGGGTGAATCATGCGTAAACGTCATTGAAAAAGCCGGGCTCTCAAAAGAGGACGTCGACTTTTTAATTCCGCATCAGGCGAACATCCGCATCATGGAAGCTGCACGTGAGCGTTTAGAGCTTCCTGTCGAAAAGATGTCTAAAACTGTTCATAAATATGGAAACACTTCTGCCGCATCCATTCCTATTTCTCTAGTAGAAGAATTGGAAGCCGGTAAAATCAAAGATGGCGATGTGATCGTCATGGTAGGATTCGGCGGAGGATTAACTTGGGGCGCCATTGCAATCCGCTGGGGCCGATAAAAAAAGGTGAGGTGCACACAAGATGAGTAAAAAAAGAGTAGTTGTTACAGGGCTCGGGGCATTGTCTCCGCTTGGCAACGACGTCGATACAAGTTGGAATAACGCAATCAACGGTGTGTCCGGGATCGGTCCGATCACTCGTGTTGATTCTGAAGAATATCCGGCTAAAGTAGCCGCTGAATTAAAAGACTTTAATGTTGAAGATTACATGGACAAAAAAGAAGCAAGAAAAATGGACCGTTTCACTCAATATGCGGTTGTCGCTGCGAAAATGGCAGTTGAAGACGCAGGTCTTGAAATTACTGATGAAATCGCGCCGAGAGTCGGTGTTTGGGTTGGTTCCGGAATCGGAGGGCTTGAAACGCTTGAGTCTCAGTTTGAAATCTTCTTAACAAAAGGCCCAAGACGGGTAAGCCCGTTTTTTGTGCCGATGATGATTCCTGATATGGCGACAGGGCAAATTTCTATCGCTTTAGGAGCAAAGGGAGTTAACTCTTGTACGGTAACTGCATGTGCAACAGGAACAAACTCTATCGGTGACGCATTTAAAGTGATTCAGCGCGGCGATGCAGACGCTATGATCACAGGCGGAACAGAAGCGCCGCTGACTAGAATGTCATTCGCGGGCTTCAGTGCCAACAAAGCGCTTTCTACAAATCCGGATCCGAAAACAGCGAGCCGTCCGTTTGATAAAAACCGTGATGGATTCGTTATGGGTGAAGGTGCGGGTATTATCGTTCTTGAAGAACTTGAGCATGCACTTGCACGCGGCGCCAAAATTTACGGAGAAATCGTCGGTTACGGTTCGACGGGAGACGCTTATCATATCACAGCGCCTGCCCAAGACGGCGAAGGCGGAGCGAGAGCGATGCAAGAAGCCATTAAAGATGCGGGCATTGCGCCTGAAGAGATTGACTATATCAATGCTCACGGCACAAGCACATATTACAATGACAAATATGAAACAATGGCGATTAAGACAGTTTTTGGCGAGCATGCCTATAAACTTGCGGTAAGCTCTACAAAATCTATGACGGGCCACCTTCTAGGCGCGGCGGGCGGTATTGAAGCCATTTTCTCTATCCTTGCCATTAAAGAAGGCATGATCCCGCCAACAATCAATATTGAAACGCCTGACGAAGAATGCGATTTAGATTATGTGCCTGATGAAGCACGCAGACAGGATCTCAGCTATGTTCTCAGCAACTCACTGGGATTCGGCGGACATAATGCAACGCTAATCTTCAAAAAATATCAGTAATTTTGACGCCAAACCGGCTGCCCTAAAAGGGTAGCCGGTTTTTTTCGTGCGCATAGGATAAAAAAGAGGAGGCGATAGCATGAGCGTGGAACAAACATACAAATGGTTTGAAAAAGCCGCTACAATAGATGATCTGGCGCATTACATTGTCCCGCTCTTTTCAGGAACAAAGAAAGAAGACTGGAAAGGCATCTTGGGACATTTGCAGCATCACGGAATGTTTAAAAACATAAAAGAGGGAATAAGCACGTCTTCCATTCTGAAAGAAAAAGGACTTTTCAGGCATATACAAAAAGAGGAGCAGTATCTCAGAAAGAAGTGGCAAGGGCCTGACGTGCCAATCGTAGCACTGCCGGTTGATGAACGTAACAGAAGAATCCGTTTAGAATTCGGGTCAAAATCAGGGCTCGCCTTCCCAGATAAAATGTTTCTCTTTCTCTCGTCAGATATCGAATTGTCCTCGGTTTCAGCCCTTATGACACATGAATATCATCATGTTTGCCGGTTAGATCATATGACAAAAGAGGAAAAAGACGTCACATTACTTGATACAATCATCATGGAGGGGCTGGCAGAATATGCTGTTTATGAGAGGTTAGGCCAAAGCCAAACGTCTGAATGGACCACCTGGTATACCCCTCTGCAGCTTGAGGTTTTTTACGAAAAAAAGATTGCACCTCATCTGAACATCAAACGGGGTCATCGATTGTTCGATCAGCTTTTATACGGCAAAGGATATCAGCCGAAAATGCTTGGATACGCAGTCGGATTCAATATTGTAAAAAAATATTTAACAGAGAACAGAGCCAGTACAACAGAAGGGTTGTCCATCTCTCCTGAAACCTTTTTGAAAGCAACGCTTTAAAAGAATAAAATAATGGAATTCCATTAATAATATTACAATTATCCTAAAAAATTCTTGATTTTGCAAAATGATTGTAATAATATACAACTATAAAATTTTTGATAATTCAATATTGTTTATTATTTCTGAATAGAGGGATTACTTTCTCTTGAAAACGTTTGGCGACAAGAGGGGGAAAGGGGAGCTAGCATGAGCATACTTTTAGAAGTGAATAATTTAAAGACTTATTTTTTTAGAAAAAAGGAGCCGATCCCTGCGGTGGACGGAGTCGATTTCTACATCAAAAAAGGCGAAACCGTCGCGCTTGTAGGCGAATCGGGCTCCGGCAAAAGTATTACTTCATTGTCTATTATGGGTCTCGTCCAGAGCTCAGGCGGGAAAATCATGGACGGTACGATTAAACTCGAAGACAAGGACCTCACCACATTCACTGAAAATGACTATTGCAAAATCCGCGGAAACGAAGTATCCATGATCTTTCAAGAACCAATGACCTCCCTTAATCCGGTGTTAACGATCGGAGAACAAATTACCGAAGTGCTGATTTACCATAAAAACATGAAGAAAAAAGAAGCGTATCAAAGAGCCGTCGAACTCTTGAAGATGGTTGGGTTTTCAAGAGCGGAGCAAATTATGAAGGAATACCCGCACCGTCTATCTGGCGGCATGAGACAGAGGGTAATGATTGCCATCGCGCTCAGCTGTAATCCAAAACTGCTTATTGCCGATGAACCGACAACGGCGTTAGACGTGACGATACAAGCCCAAGTGCTGGAGCTAATGAAAGATCTCTGCCAGAAGTTTGATACTTCAATTTTGCTGATTACACATGACTTAGGTGTCGTATCGGAAGCAGCCGACAGAGTCATTGTCATGTACTGCGGACAAGTCGTAGAAAATGCCTCAGTCGATGAGTTATTTTTAGAGCCCCTTCATCCTTATACAGAAGGACTGCTTATGTCTATTCCTGTCATAGATGGAGAGATTGATAAATTAAATGCGATTAAAGGCAGCGTGCCGACACCAGATAATCTGCCGCCGGGGTGCCGTTTTGCTCCTAGGTGCCCAAAAGCGATGGATAAATGCTGGACCCATCAGCCTTCGCTTTTGACACACAAAAGTGGAAGGTCAGTGAGATGCTTTTTATATGAGGAAGAAGGTGCCGAACAATCATGACAGCAGCTAATCAGGAAACAATTTTAGAACTTCGGGACGTAAAAAAATATTTCCCAATCCGCTCAGGCTTTTTTCAAAGAAAAGTTGGTGATGTGAAAGCGGTGGACGGTGTTTCGTTTTCTTTAAAAAAAGGAGAAACACTCGGAATCGTTGGAGAGTCGGGCTGCGGAAAATCGACTGCCGGCCGAACGATGATCAGGCTGTACAAACCGACTGAAGGCCAGATTCTCTTTAAGGGACAGGATATTTCCAATCTGTCAGAGGAGAATTTACGAAAAAACGTCCGCAAAAATATTCAGATGGTCTTTCAAGATCCATTTGCTTCGCTGAATCCAAGAAAAACGCTGCGTTCTATTATTAAGGAGCCTTTTAACACACATCATATGTACACGATGCGAGAACGAAATGAGAAAGTCGAAGAGCTGCTTGCGAGAGTAGGCCTTCATCCGTCGTTTGCCTCCCGCTATCCTCATGAGTTTTCCGGCGGACAGCGTCAGCGGATCGGCATTGCGAGAGCCCTCACGCTGAATCCGGAGCTTATCATTGCAGACGAACCGGTTTCTGCACTTGATGTATCGATTCAGGCCCAGGTCATCAACTTAATGGAAGAATTGCAGGAAGAATTTAATCTGACGTATCTATTTATCTCTCACGATTTAAGTGTCGTCCGCCATATCAGCGACAGGGTCGGAGTAATGTACCTCGGTAAAATGATGGAATTGACCGACAAGCATGAGTTATATGACAACCCGCTGCACCCATACACCCAAGCCCTTTTATCATCTGTCCCGGTTACAAGAAAAAAAGGATCTGTCAAACGCGAACGCATCGTCCTGAAAGGAGAACTGCCCAGCCCGGCCAATCCGCCAAAAGGCTGTGTTTTCCATACAAGATGTCCTGTTGCAAAACCGATATGCAAGGAACAAATACCAGAATTCAAAGAAGCTGCTCCCAGCCATTTTGTGGCTTGTCACCTTTATAGCTAACTGTCGCGCGCACAGCTTTGAGAGGGGGTATGCTACTACATAAACAGCAGCTAAGAAGAACGAACATTTCAAGAGGGGGAATATCTAATGAAAAGACGTAAAACCGCACTGATGATGCTAAGTGTATTAATGGTGATGGCCATCTTTTTATCGGCCTGCTCGGGATCGAAGTCAAGCAGCAGCGAGAAAAAATCAACCGGCAAACCGCAGCAGGGCGGGGACTTGGTTGTTGGTTCAACTGGGGAACCAACTTTGTTTAATCCACTCTATTCTACAGATGTCGCCAGTTCAGATATTGAAGGGATGATCTATAGTACATTATTAGAAACAGATGAAAAATTAAATGTGAAGCCTGCACTAGCCGAGAAAGTAACAGAATCCAAGGATGGTCTGACTTATAATGTCAAGATCAGAAAAGGTGTAAAATTCCATGACGGAAAAGAACTTACAGCGGATGATGTCGTTTTCACATACAGCATACCTTTAAATAAGGATTATAATGGTGAACGCGGCTCTGGTTTTGAATCACTAAAGTCTGTTACAAAAAAAGGTGATTATGAAGTTGAATTTAAATTAAAGAAAAAAGATGCATATTTTTACAATGTTGTTCTAGATAGTTACGGTATTTTGCCTAAACACATTTTAGGGAAAGTACCAGTTGCAGATTTAGGCGAAAATGAATTTAACAGGAAGAATCCGATTGGTTCAGGTCCATTCAAGTTTTCTGAATGGAAAAAAGGGGATTATGTAAAACTTGAAGCCAATGAAGATTATTACGGCGGAAGACCATATTTAGATACAGTTACAGTAAAAACAATCCCAGATTCAAATGCAGCTATTGCCCAGTTAAAGGCGGGAGATATTGATTTCTTTGTTGTCCCGGGTACTGATTTTGAGACAGTCAAGACATTTGATAATGTGCAAGTTAAATCAGATCTTGGTTTGAACTATAGCTATATCGGATGGAATGAAAAAAAAGACTTATTTAAAGACAAAAAAGTCCGCCAAGCTCTTACGCATGCACTTGATCGAAAAGCAATGGTGGATCAAGTGTTAAACGGTGATGGTGAAGTCGCAAACGTTCCTGAAAGTCCGCTATCTTGGAATTACCCGAAAAGTGATGTGCCTACATTTGATTACAATCCTAAAAAAGCTAAAAAGCTACTGAAAGAAGCGGGATGGAAAGATACAGACGGAGACGGTTACCTTGATAAGGACGGAAAGAAATTCTCGTTTACCATTAAGACCAATCAAGGCAATAAAATTCGGGAAGATTTAGCGGTTGTTGTTCAGCAGCAGCTAAAAGAAGTAGGAATTGAAGCAAAACCGCAAATTGTAGAATTTAGTGCTCTTATTGAACAGACGAGTCCGCCAAATTGGGATTATGATGCATTACTGCTCGGATGGAGTCTAGCTACGTTCCCTGACCAATACACGATCTTCCATTCAAGTCAGTCTGAAAATGGCTTGAACAACATTTGGTACAAAAACCCTAAGGTTGATAAACTCTTAGTTGAGGCAAAATCAATCACAGACAGAAAAGAATATCAGAAAAAATACGAAGAAATTTATAAATTGATTGCAGAGGATCAGCCTTATTCATTCTTATTTTATTACAATTATCATAGGGCAATCCCAGCAAACATGCATGGGTACGTATTCCATCCTAAGAATGACTTATACCATATTGAGAAATGGTGGCTTGAACAATAAAAATTATATCCCTAGAGAGGTGAGGATTCAGCATCCTTTCCTCTTTATCCTATTTTAGAAAAGGGGACAAGAATATGGTTACATATATTGTTCGTAGAACATTAATGTCTCTGCCGATTCTTTTGGGCATTACAATATTATCTTTTGCGATAATGAAAGCGGCACCAGGTGATCCGATGTCACTTATGATGGATCCGACAATCAGTCAAGCGGACAGAGCGAAATTTATAGAAAAGTACGGACTTAATGATCCTGAACCAGTTCAATATTTAAAATGGCTTGGAAACATGTTGCAAGGAGATTTTGGTACATCTATTGTTAAAAAAGGTACACCTGTTTCCGATTTAATCCTATCACGTTTACCCAACACTCTGGTGCTCATGGTATTTTCAACACTTGTTGCTCTTCTAATTTCCATTCCTTTCGGTGTTCTTTCTGCAAAACGCCCTTATTCAAAGCTTGACTACGGTATAACTGTCACGTCATTCTTAGGTCTGGCAATACCTAATTTTTGGTTCGGATTAATTCTAATTATGATTCTTTCGGTAAATCTCGGTTGGTTTCCTACGGGGGGAGTTAGTACTTTAAATGCTGATTTTAACATTTTTGACAGACTTCATCATTTAATTTTACCTGCTTTTGTTTTAGCAACTGCTGATATGGCTGGTATCACTCGTTATACACGTTCAAGTATGCTCGATGTATTGAAACAGGACTATATAAGAACAGCTCGTGCAAAAGGGTTTAGAGAAAATAAAGTGATTTTCAAACATGGCTTAAGAAATGGTCTTCTTCCTGTTATTACAATTTTTGGATTGATGATCCCGTCATTTATTGGTGGTGCTGTCGTGGTAGAACAGATTTTTACTTGGCCGGGACTAGGGAAGTTATTTATTGATTCAGCATTTTCCAGAGATTATCCGGTTATTATGGCGATGACTGTTATTTCCGCTGTTTTGGTTGTACTGGGAAACTTGATTGCGGATATTTTATATGCACTAGTTGATCCGCGAATCGAATATTAAAAGGGGGAGGCACATATGACAATTCCGAATACTGCGGCTCCCTCTAATGAGGTAAAGCTAAAAGAAAATATTAGACAAAAACCAGAAACAATGACTAAGATTTTTTTCGAAAAATTTTTAAAGAATAAGTTGGCTGTTATAGGAGGCATTGTTTTAACAGTCATTATTGTAATGGCAGTTTTTGCACCTTTTATTGCCCCTTATTCGCCAGAAAGTCAGTCACTATTAAATAAACTGAAGCCGCCAAGCACTAAAAATTTAATGGGAACAGATAAATTTGGACGTGATATATTCACAAGGGTGTTATATGGGGCTCGTGTTTCCTTATTAGTCGGTTTTGCTTCAGTAATTGGTGCAATTACAATAGGCACTGTAGTTGGCGCTGTGGCAGGATATTTTAAAGGTATAGTAGATGCTATTTTGATGAGGATAGTAGATGTAGTCCTATCTATTCCAGATATTTTCCTCCTTATTACATTGGTAACAATTTTTCAGCCGGGTATGGATAAGTTAATTTTAATTTTTTCTCTGACAGGTTGGACAACAACAGCGCGGCTGGTTAGAGGAGAGTTTTTATCACTGAGATCAAGAGAATTCGTATTAGCTGCTAAAACGATTGGGACTAAAAATTACAAAGTCATTTTTTCGCATATATTACCCAATTGTCTAGGACCAATAATTGTCTCAGCCACTTTAAAAGTGGGCAGTGTAATTCTAGCTGAATCAACATTAAGTTATCTGGGCTTTGGAATCCAGCCTCCAATTGCGAGTTGGGGGAATATGCTTCAAGATGCGCAAAACTTTACGTTGATGATTCAAGCATGGTGGTATCCATTATTTCCCGGGCTATTTATTTTAATTACCGTGCTGTGCTTCAACTTTGTCGGAGACGGTTTGCGGGATGCTCTTGATCCTAAAAATATTAAATAAAAATGAAAATCATGTTCGTTAGAAAATGTAACGAATTCCTAAAGTAAGCAGATTTCCTTTGTCAGAAAATATACGAGGAAGTCTGCTTTTTATGTTTATAACAGAAACCCAGTTATTCCAGATTTCCTCAATCTCTATGGAATAATTTCTCTGCACCTTGCCTATACTGTGGACAACAGTTTTTATAAAGTGAGGGGTTAGAGATGTTATTTCTTCATGATGTGTGGGTCAATTGGTTTGAAGGGGAAGAAAATGGCTACAATGTATGCCACTTTCATGAATGGCGCAAGGAAGATACGGTTGAGCTTTTGGATCAGGTGCCTCTCTTAAGGGTGCCGTCAGTATTGTTTCATTACATAGAAAACGATTTGTCAGAGCTTCCAAAAGATTTGCTTGAAGAGGTTCATCAAAAATCGTACATTCGCAAAAATCATGAACGCACAAAGCTGGAGTATTGTTTTGTTGTGACGGACGGAATCGGCATTTTGGCTGTTGATACAATCGGCTACACGATCCCTGTCAGAAAAAGCCGCCTTATTCCGCGCCAGGAGCAGCTCGTGTATGAAATGGTGAAAGATGTAGAGCCGGAAACGTATGAATTTGAGCCGAAGAAGCTGGAGTCCTCAAAAGAATATCATATCTTATCATTGGCACCAGAGCACGTCAGAGGATTAACGAGAAAAGAGCGGCAAATTAAGCAGCTTATGTTTATGGCGCTGGATCAATTAAAAGGGCTGAAAAACCGTGCGGAGATTGGCTACTGGTACACAGAGTGGAACCCGCATATGTATGAACAAATCAAACGGATGAGCTTTGAAGAGATTTGGGACATGCTGTATAACGAAACCATTGAAGGCTGGTCGGACAAGCACCTGGCCTTTTGCGAAAACTTGATAAAAGGACAGCCTTTTTTCGAGAAGCTTTGGGAAATAGAAAATGAATCAAAGGTAAATTAAAAAACCGCTCTTGCAAATCGCAAGAGCGGTTTTTTTGTTATCGTCTTTTTCGGCCGAGACCCATGGCATTTTCCATTTTTTTGAGCATTTTGTTTGCTGTCCGGTTCGCCCGCTCAGCGCCTTCATCAAGAATCCGGTCTAATTCTTCGGACTCAATCAGTTCATGATAACGGTCTTGAATTGGCTTCAATGCACCGACTACCACTTCTGCCAAATCACCTTTGAACTCGCCATAGCCTTTTCCTTCGTATTTCGCTTCAAGTTCTTCAATCGTCGTATTGCCGAGAATTGAATAAATCGTAAGAAGGTTGGAAACGCCCGGTTTGTTTTCTTTATCAAATTTTACAATACCTTCAGAATCTGTCACAGCGCTTTTGATTTTCTTTTCAAGCTGCTTTGGTTCGTCCAGCAATGTAATAAAAGATTTCTGGTTCGGATCAGATTTACTCATTTTCTTCAGCGGGTCAGTCAGAGACATGATCCGGGCGCCTACTTTTGGAATCTTCACTTCCGGAATTGTAAAGATGTCGTTATATTTTTTGTTAAATCGCTCTGCAAGGTTTCGTGTCAGCTCAAGATGCTGCTTTTGATCCTCGCCGACAGGCACAAGATCTGTTCCGTACAGCAGAATGTCAGCAGCCATCAGCGGCGGGTACGTTAACAGGCCCGAGACAACTGCTTCTTTGCCATTTGACTTGTCCTTAAATTGAGTCATTCGTTCAAGCTCGCCGATATAAGCGACGCACTGCATCATCCATCCGGCCTGTGCATGTGCGGGAACCTCTGATTGAATAAACAGTGTTGCCTTTTCAGGATCGAGACCGACAGCTAGATAAAGCGCAGCCAGACTGCGGATGTTTTTTCTCAGCTGAAGCCGATCCTGAGGCACTGTGATCGCATGCTGGTCTACGATGCAAAAATAGCTGTGATAATCATGCTGCAGTTCGACAAACTGCTTCATTGCACCGATGTAGTTGCCGAGTGTAACGGAACCGCTTGGCTGGATGCCTGAAAAAATCGTCTGTTTCATTGGAAAATCAACCTCATTTCTTAGAACATAATAAAAAAGGCTCATTCTTCCCCTATAAAAAAGGGACGAATGAACCGTGGTACCACCCTGATTATTCCATTAAAATGGAATCACTCTGACGTTTGTAACGGAGACTGCTCCGGCTGAGCCTACTTTTTGGTTCGGTCAGCTGCTCCAAAGTCCATTCCACATTGCCCGATATCTGCTCCCAGCACCGCAGACTCTCTTCAAACGGGTGAAATGTGTACTACTCTTTTTCATAGCAAGCTTTTCTTTTGATTGCTTCATTATAAATCAATTATAACCAATTGTCATCCTGAAAAAACGTTCTTTTTGCATGAAAATTGTAATGATATAAATAAAAGAACAGTTGTAAATCGCCCAAATGATAACCGCTCTCAGCAGTTAAACAGCTAGATATTATATGTATAAAGCAATATGGATTGGAAACTCCTAAAATAGTTTTTAATCAATTTATGCTTTAAACGGTAGAAGGATATCGCGTTATTGGCAGAAAAACTAACGAAGTTTAAAAATTTTAAATTGATAAAATAATATTGCAATAAAGAATTTGTTTCATTATAATGAACTTGTTCACTCTATTGTTACAGCTTTTTTACAAAAATAATCAGAAAAGACGGAACAGAATAAAAGTTATGTAAACTCAGGTTCATTTGTCTGATATTTCTGAGGATTTGGCCGTAAGGAGCTGAAAAAATGATTATTAGGGGGTTTGTGGATATGAAAAAACGTTGGTCGATTGTCACGTTAATGCTCATTTTCACTCTCGTGCTGAGCGCATGCGGCTTTGGCGGCAGCGGTTCAAACGGTGATGGGAAAAAAGACAGCAAAGGGAAGACGACTCTTAACATTAATATTAAAACTGAGCCGTTCTCCTTACATCCCGGCTTGGCAAATGACTCGGTATCAGGCGGGGTTATCCGTCAGACTTTTGAAGGATTGACACGTATTAATGCAGAGGGTGAGCCTGAAGAAGGCGCAGCTTCTAAAATTGAAACAAGCAAAGATGGAAAAACCTATACGTTTACGATTCGTGATGATGCAAAGTGGTCAAACGGTGACCCTGTCACAGCGCAAGATTTTGAATATGCATGGAAATGGGCGCTTGATCCTAATAACGAATCACAATACGCTTACCAGCTCTACTACATAAAAGGTGCTGAGGCGGCAAATACCGGTAAAGGCAGCCTTGATGATGTGGCAGTGAAAGCAGAAAACGATAAGACATTAAAGGTTGAACTAAACAACCCGACTCCATACTTCACTGAATTAACAGCATTTTATACTTATATGCCGATTAACAAAAAAATTGCAGAGAAAAACAAAAAGTGGAACACAAATGCCGGAGACGATTATGTGTCAAACGGGCCATTTAAGATGACGGCATGGAAACACAGCGGGTCTATCGATCTTGAAAAGAATGATCAATACTGGGAAAAAGACAAAGTCAAACTGAAGAAAATCAATATGGTTATGATCAACAACAACAATACTGAACTGAAAAAATTCCAAGCTGGCGAACTTGATTGGGCCGGTTTGCCGCTCGGACAGCTTCCGACTGAATCGCTCCCTAGCTTGAAAAAAGACGGTTCTTTACATGTTGAGCCAATGGCGGGTGTGTATTGGTACAAATTCAATACTGAAGCGAAGCCGTTAGACAACGTCAATATCCGTAAAGCATTATCTTATGCGATTGACCGCCAATCGATTGTTAAAAACATTACACAGGGTGAACAAATCCCGGCAATGGCTGCGGTGCCGCCGACAATGAAGGGGTTTGAAGATAACAAAGAAGGCTACTACAAAGACAACGATGTCAAAACGGCAAAAGAATACCTTGAAAAAGGCCTGAAGGAAATGGGCTTAAGCAAAGCATCTGATCTGCCGAAAATCAAATTGTCTTATAACACAGATGACGCACATGCGAAAATCGCTCAAGCCGTACAAGAAATGTGGAAGAAAAATTTAGGCCTGAATGTTGAGCTTGATAACTCGGAGTGGAATGTATATATTGATAAGCTTCACAGCCAAGATTATCAAATCGGCCGTATGGGCTGGCTTGCCGACTTCAATGATCCTATGAACTTCCTTGAAATGTTCCGTGACAAAGACGGAGGTAATAACGATACCGGCTGGGAAAATCCGGAATTCAAGAAGCTTTTGAACCAGTCACAAACTGAAACTGATCCAACTAAACGTGCTGAGCTGCTGAAAAAAGCAGAAGGTATTTTCATTGATGAAATGCCAGTAGCGCCAGTTTATTTTTATACGATTCCTTGGGTGCAAGACGAAAATCTGAAAGGAACCATCATTACTGGAACCGGAGAAATTTATTTCAGAAACGCGTACTTTCAATAAGTCTTATTTGTGAAAACAAAAACCTCAAGGTATATGGGGACTTATTTCCCATATACCTTTCTTACTGATGGATTGTAAAAATGTAAAAATCATGGAGGTGTTCCCCCTTGCTAAAATATATTGGAAGACGTTTAGTCTATATGATTATCACATTATTTGTGATTGTAACCGTGACATTCTTCTTAATGCAAGCAGCACCGGGCGGGCCGTTTTCGGGTGAGAAAAAGCTTCCGCCTGAAATTGAAGCAAACTTAAATGCGCATTATGGTTTGGACAAGCCGCTGTTTGTACAATACGCGAGCTATTTGAAATCTGTTGCAATGTGGGATTTCGGACCGTCATTTAAATATAAAGGTCAGAGTGTCAATGACCTGATCAGTTCAGGTTTCCCCGTTTCATTCACTCTTGGAGCAGAAGCTATTCTCCTCGCTTTAGCGTTTGGTGTATTGTTTGGGGTGATTGCAGCCCTTTACCATAATAAGTGGCAGGATTATACCGTCGCGATTTTAACGATCTTTGGTATTTCAGTTCCGAGCTTTATCATGGCGGCTGTGCTGCAATATGTGTTCTCCATGAAGCTTGAGCTGTTTCCGGTCGCGGGGTGGGAGTCCTGGTCATACACCTTTTTGCCTTCCATCGCACTTGCTTCCATGCCGATGGCGTTTATTGCCAGACTTTCCCGTTCAAGCATGATCGAAGTGTTAAACAGTGATTATATTCGCACAGCGAAAGCAAAAGGGCTGTCGCGTCCTGCAGTTACAGTGCGGCACGCCATCCGAAACGCGCTGTTGCCAGTCGTTACATATATGGGCCCTATGGCCGCTCAAGTTTTAACTGGAAGCTTTATCATTGAAACCATTTTTGGAATCCCGGGGCTTGGTTCACACTTCGTAAACAGTATTACAAACCGTGATTATACAGTCATTATGGGTGTAACGGTGTTCTTCAGTGTCATCCTGCTTTTATGTGTATTAATCGTAGACGTGTTATACGGCATTATTGATCCAAGAATTAAGCTTTCCAAAGCAAAGAAAGGAGCCTAGGCCATGCAGAACATTCCAAAAAACATGTTTGAACCAGCCGCAGCGAATGCCGGCGATGCTGAGAAAATAAGTAAAAAGAGCCTTTCCCTCTGGAAAGATGCGATGTTACGCTTCCGCAGCAATAAGCTTGCGATGGTCGGGCTTGTTATTATTGTTCTCATTATTCTCATGGCGATTTTTGCGCCTGTTTTCTCAAAATATGATTATTCGACTACCAATCTCTTAAATGCGGATAAGCCGCCTTCAAAAGATCACTGGTTCGGGACTGATGATCTAGGAAGGGACATTTTCGTCCGTACATGGGTAGGTGCGCGAATTTCAATCTTTATCGGTGTCGCAGCCGCTGTTCTTGACTTGCTGATCGGTGTTATTTGGGGCAGTATTTCAGGGTTCCGCGGAGGCAGAACAGATGAGATTATGATGCGTATCGCAGATATCCTTTGGGCTGTTCCTTCATTATTAATGGTTATCCTGCTGATGGTCGTTCTTCCGAAAGGGCTGTTAACAATTATTATTGCTATGACGATTACGGGCTGGATTAACATGGCCAGAATCGTTCGCGGACAAGTGCTGCAGCTGAAGAACCAGGAATACGTGCTTGCGTCGCAGACACTCGGGGCGAAAACATCCCGTCTGCTGTTTAAACATATCGTGCCGAACGCAATGGGCTCTATTTTAGTCACGATGACACTAACTGTTCCAACCGCGATTTTTACAGAAGCCTTTTTAAGCTATTTAGGACTTGGTGTTCCGGCTCCTCTTGCAAGCTGGGGAACGATGGCTTCTGACGGATTGCCTGCATTGACCTATTATCCGTGGCGTTTGTTTTTCCCTGCCGGTTTTATCTGCATTACGATGTTTGGTTTTAACGTTGTCGGCGACGGATTAAGAGACGCATTGGATCCTAAGTTACGTAAATAAGGGAGTGATACGGGTGACACGCCTATTAGAAGTAAAAGATTTAGCGATTTCATTTAAAACATACGGCGGAGAGGTCCAGGCGATCCGCGGAGTGAATTTCCATCTGAATAAAGGAGAAACATTGGCAATCGTCGGGGAGTCAGGCTCCGGAAAAAGTGTGACATCTCAAGCGATCATGAAGCTGATACCGATGCCCCCGGGTTATTTTAAACGCGGTGAGATTTTATTTGACGGCAAGGATTTAGTGCCGCTGTCCGAAAAAGAGATGCAAAATGTACGGGGGAAAGAGATCGGAATGATATTCCAAGATCCGATGACCTCTTTAAATCCGACAATGAAAGTCGGCAAACAAATTACGGAAGTGCTTTTTAAACACGAAAACATTTCAAAGGAAGCTGCGAAAAAACGTGCTGTTGAGCTGCTGGATTTAGTAGGTATCCCAATGCCGGAAAAACGGGTCAACCAATTTCCGCACGAGTTTTCAGGCGGGATGAGACAGCGTGTTGTCATTGCGATGGCACTTGCGGCGAATCCGAAGCTGTTAATTGCCGATGAACCGACAACTGCTCTCGACGTGACCATCCAAGCGCAGATTCTTGAATTGATGAAAGAATTGCAAAAGAAAATCGACACGTCCATTATCTTTATCACTCACGATCTCGGTGTTGTGGCTAACGTAGCCGACAGAGTTGCCGTGATGTATGCGGGACAGATTGTAGAAACCGGAACGGTAGACGAAATTTTTTACGATCCGAGACATCCGTATACTTGGGGGCTGCTGGCATCCATGCCGACACTTGACAGCTCAGGAGACGAACAGCTGACGGCAATCCCGGGCACGCCGCCTGATTTGACAAATCCTCCAAAAGGAGATGCCTTTGCGCTTCGGAGCTCATATGCGATGAAAATTGATTTTGAACAGGAGCCGCCAATGTTTAAGGTTTCCGATACTCATTATGTGAAATCGTGGCTGCTTCATCCTGATGCGCCAAAGGCAGAGCCGCCTGAAACGGTAAAAGCGAAAATGCGGACGCTGGCGAATACGTATCAAAAACCTGTCTTAGTGAGAGAAGGTGAATAAATTGACGGAGAAACTATTAGAAATCAAACATTTAAAACAGCACTTTGTTACGCCGAGAGGAACGGTTAAAGCCGTAGATGACCTGTCGTTTGATATCTATAGGGGCGAAACATTAGGTCTGGTTGGTGAATCTGGCTGCGGTAAATCGACAACAGGCCGAAGTATCATTCGGCTGTACGAAGCAACTGATGGCGAGGTGCTGTTTAACGGTGAAAATGTTCACGGTAAAAAATCCCGCAAAAAGCTGCTCGAATTCAACCGCAAAATGCAAATGATTTTCCAGGACCCATATGCATCGCTGAATCCGAGAATGACAGTCGCAGATATTATTGCAGAAGGCCTCGACATTCATAAGCTGACGAAAACGAAGAAAGAGCGTATGCAGCGGGTTCATGAGCTCCTGCAAACAGTCGGTTTAAACAAGGAGCATGCCAACCGTTATCCGCATGAATTTTCCGGCGGACAGCGGCAAAGAATCGGGATTGCGAGAGCTCTTGCCGTTGATCCTGAATTTATTATCGCGGATGAACCGATTTCTGCATTGGATGTGTCTATTCAGGCACAGGTCGTGAACTTAATGAAAGAACTCCAAAAGGAAAAAGGGCTCACCTACTTGTTTATCGCCCATGATTTATCAATGGTCAAATACATCAGCGACCGTATCGGAGTGATGTATTTCGGAAAGCTGGTTGAACTTGCGCCGGCAGATGAACTTTACGAAAACCCGCTACACCCGTATACAAAATCATTGCTTTCTGCCATTCCGCTTCCTGACCCGGATTATGAGAGAAATCGTGTCCGCCAGAAATACGATCCGTCCGTGCATCGGCTAAAGGATGGAGAAAAGATGGAATTCCGTGAAGTAAAACCAGGTCATTTTGTGATGTGCACGGAAGAAGAATTTAAAGCCTATTCATAATAAGTTAAAAATCCTTCAAAACAAATGTTTTGAAGGATTTTTTTATTTGGCTGATAGAAAGTAAGAGTCATATCTTTTACAATTAGAGGAAAAACGGAGGCGGACACTATTCAAATTATTCATCAGAAAAATGTCTTTGCGCTGCTTCTGTCGCAATCTCTGCAATCTTTAGCTGGAGTACTGGTGACAATCGTTTGAATGGTAAGGGTCTATCAAATGACCGACTCTGTCTTTTTTTCGGGTCTTATTTTATCATTCATGTCGTTTGCAAGTGTTGCGGCAAGCTTTTGCATTTCAGATGCACTCCATAAGCTTGGTTTTAAAAAGGTGCTTGCCGGTGCAAGTCTGCTGAGAGCGGTCTTTGCGATGCTAATCGCATACAGTGTCAGCCAAAACGGAATTTCCTCCTTGATCTTAACGCTGCTGTTTGTTTTTTGTTTTTCATTTTCGGGCGCCTTTTTTCAGCCGGCAAGGTTTGCGCTGCTGCCTGTCATTGTTTCAAAAGAGCATTACGTGAAAGCAAACGGCGTGATTTCACTCGCTAATCAATTGTTTTTAACAGCTGGCTGGGGACTTGGAGGTCTTCTTACATATGCTGTATCTTTTGAGTTCGTTGTCGGCAGTGCCATTTGCCTGTTTGTCTTTTCCGGAGCTTTCATCAGCCTGCTTCATGTGAACGATGAAGGAATGAAAAGAACAGCTGAAGCAGCATCTGCCAGAAGTGTATGGAAGGATTTGATGACAACCCCGATTGTAAGAGACATCACTGCAATGGACATGATAGAAGCTCTTGCCGGCTCAGTTTGGTCATCTGCCATTCTTTTGGCTTTTACAGTGGCTGTTCTGCATGAAACAGAAGTGTGGTGGGGAATCTTTAACGCTTCTTATTTTATAGGTGCTATGATCGGCAGTGTCATCGCCATCCATTTTTCTGCATTTTTTGAGCGAAACATGGGGTGCGCGATTATATTCAGCTCACTTGTGATGTCAGTGCTGACATTTTTCTTTGCGGTTTCTCCCTTGCCGTTTTTATGCGCTCTGGCTTGCGCGGCAATGGGGCCTTTTTATCAGGTCAGAGATATTTGTCAAGAAACCGTATTGCAGGAGGTCATTCCGGCACATAAACGCATCGGGATCATGGCTGCCAAAAACGCGCTGTTGACTCCTTGGTCTGGTGTTACTTATTCCATCATGGGACTGCTGGCTGATACTGCTGGTGCAAAAACAGCTTTTATTTCGGCGGCTGTATTATACGTCATGACTTTTTTGATTGCGTTGGCGCAGCCCGGCCTGAGTCATTACAAACGGGAAAAACACGCGAATTAGCATGATCAAACATCTCCGGTGGAACGACGAATCGTCTTACTTGCCGAAAAAAAATGAAACCATGCGGAAAGTTCGTACGTCTTTATAGATGTAAGGCTGTTTAAACAAGAAGAAATGGGGTATATCTAAAAGTATGAAGACAACGAACTCATAAGGAGCAAATCAATGAACTGGTACGAAAAGCTTAGCGAGTACTTTCCAATTGAAGAATTGAAATCAAAAGCGCATATGGAAGCTCTTTTGAAAGAGCGAAGCGATATTTATCATAAAGACGAAGGCAAGCATCATATTTTAATGTTTGCGGAATTTGAATCTTTTATCTTCGTTGATTATCTGTATGTGTCAAAAGACGCAAGAGGGCAGGGGCTTGGCGGCAAACTGATTGCCAAGCTGAAAAAGAAAAATAAGCCGATATTGCTTGAGGTGGAGCCTGTGGATGAAGATGATGCTGATACAGAAAAACGCCTGAGATTTTATCAAAGAGAGCATTTTAAGCATGCTCAGTCAATTGGGTACCGGCGCCGGTCATTGGCTACGAATGAAGTCAACAAGATGGAGATTCTGTACTGGTCACCGAAAACAGAATCAGAAGAAGAAATTCTTGAAGCCATGAAACAGACATATGAAAACATTCATACTTATAAAGATGAGAAATGGTACGGGGAATCATACGAAAAAACGGATGAAGTCCTGACACTCATTGATGAAGAAAAGCAAAAAAATATTTTCGATGAGTTAAGCTAATTGAGAATGCAAACACATGAATAAAATAAAAATTTGCTGGATTGACACATTTTTTTCTTAGGACACTGTTCACACTTACTTTTTTATAGTATAATACCTATAAAGATTCCTTTTTTAGAGTAATTTCAATTTAAGAATAAAATAGATGTTCATCCTACTAATTAGAGGAGTGAAGATGAATGGTTACATTATACACATCACCAAGCTGTACTTCATGCAGAAAGGCGAGAGCGTGGCTCGAGGAGCATGAGATTCCTTATGTAGAAAGAAACATTTTCTCTGAACCTTTATCAATTGATGAAATAAAACAAATCTTAAGAATGACTGAGGACGGAACAGATGAGATCATCTCAACCCGTTCAAAAGTATTCCAAAAATTGAATGTGAACGTTGAATCAATGCCGCTGCAAGACTTGTACCGCTTGATCAACGAGCACCCAGGTTTGCTTCGCCGTCCGATCATCATCGATGAAAAACGTTTGCAGGTCGGATACAATGAAGACGAAATCAGACGTTTCCTGCCAAGAAAAGTCCGCTCTTTCCAATTAAGAGAAGCACAGCGTTTGGCAAACTAATAGATCGCACGTTAAAAAGAAGGCTGAGACATCAGCCTTCTTTTATTTTTCAACCTGCTGATAATAAATGCTGGCAAGGATGACAAAGACGACGGTTAAAATGGGGAGAAGCGCTTCAACGGCGCCGTGCTGAGCCATAAAAAAAGACAGCTTTTTATCCCGGACAATCATTTCTCCGCCTGTATAAGCCAATAATCCGCTTCCCGCATAAATCAATAAAGGTATTTTCTCAAGCGCGATGTGGATAAGTTTGCTGCCCCAAATAATTACCGGCACCGATACACACAGACCAATCATAACGAGAGAAAGCTCACCGTGCGACGCTCCTGCGACAGCAATAACATTGTCCAGCGACATAAACAGGTCTGCGAGTACAATTGTTCGTATGGCTTTCCACAGAGAGGTGCTGCTTTTGACGTGCTGGGCGTCTTTTTTTTCAATTAATAGCTGGTATCCCAAATATAGAAGGAAAATTCCGCCGGCGCATTGCAGGAAAGGAATATTCAAAAGATAAACCGCTGCGCTTGTTAATCCGATTCTCATCGCAACGGCGATAAATGTTCCGAGAATAATGGCTTGCTGTCTTTGCTTGTCCGGTAAATTTCGGCTGGCCATGGCGATCACGACTGCATTATCGCCGCCGAGAATCAGATCAATTCCGACGATAAGCAGCAGCGATATCAGATAGTCATGCTCCATGAATCGGCACCTCGCTTTCGTTCCATCGCTTGTACCACTAATATATGAAGCGGGAGGCAATTTATGATAGCGGTGCGGAAGACAAGCCATTTTTTGGCCGAAGATGCATTTTTATTTCTTTTGTGACTGATTTATCATAAAATAGAAATACAAAGGAATTCACACTTGCCTTGGTTCAAGGTTAAGATGTGGACGGAATGGGTAAAGTGTAGTAAAGTACTATTAATCGGGAGCTTAGATGTCCCTTCAACATCTTATATAGAAGGGAAGGTTGGCAAATGGAAATTGAAAGAATTAACGAGCATACAGTAAAATTTTATATGTCTTATGGAGATATTGAAGATCGCGGTTTTGACAGAGAAGAAATTTGGTATAACCGTGAGCGCAGTGAAGAACTATTCTGGGAAGTTATGGATGAAGTTCATGAGGAAGAGGAATTCGCTGTTGAAGGTCCTCTTTGGATTCAAGTTCAGGCACTGGACAAAGGCTTAGAAATTATCGTCACCAAAGCCCAGCTTTCCAAAGACGGACAAAAGCTCGAACTGCCGATTCCTGAGGATAAAAAGCAAGAACCAGCATCTGAGGATCTTGACGCCTTGCTGGATGATTTTCAAAAAGAAGAGCAAGAAGTCAATCAGGAAGAGAAGGAGCAAAAGCTTCAATTTGTCTTGCGGTTTGATGACTTCGAAGATGTAATTTCTCTATCTAAATTAAACGTTAACGGAAGTAAAACGACTTTATATTCGTTTGAGAACCGATATTATTTATATGTGGATTTTTACAATTTGACTGATGAAGAGGTTGAAAATCAGCTAAGCATCCTGTTGGAGTACGCGTCTGAATCCTCAATCAGCATACACCGTCTTGAAGAATACGGCAAGCTGGTTGTATCAGAGCACGCTCTTGAAACGATAAAAAAACACTTTGCATCATAGCAGACCGATTTCTTGCCGGAAATCGGTTTTTTTCTATTTCAAAACAACATATTGAAGCTGGAAAATCAAAAACATACATATAGGCAAAACATCAGCGAACAGGAGTTCATCGGTTATTTCCAGAAAGAGTTATGAATCTGGAAAGGAGAGATGACAATTGTTTAGTGCTGTGACAGAAGACGGCCAAGTGTTTCACCTCATAGGCAGGCAGAGGAGAGAACAATTAAAGCAGACCAGGTTTTTCTGCCCGGTGTGTGCAGAGGAGCTCGATGTGAAGCTAGGGTCTCAGAAAGCGCCGCATTTTGCCCATAAACAGAACAAGTCCTGCACGATAGACATAGAACCTGAGAGCGCCTATCACTTAGAAGGAAAACGGCAGCTTTATGTATGGCTGAAAACGCAAAAGGCTTCCCCGCTCTTAGAGCCGTACGTGAAAGAGATTAAACAAAGGCCCGACATCTTGGCAAAAGTAAAGGGGGATACGCTTGCAGTTGAATACCAATGCGCGACTCTCGCTCCAGATGTCTTTCAAAAAAGAACAGCCGGTTTCAAACAAGCAGGAATGATACCGCAGTGGATTCTTGGGGGCAGCCGCTTAAAACGGACATCATCATCCTTTTACCAGCTGTCCGCTTTCCATTGGCAGTTTATCAATGCCAGTCCGAACAGTGATCTGTTATGTTACTGCCCCGAAACACATTCTTTCCTGAGGCTCAGCCACATGATCCCGTTTTACACAACCCATTTTTACTGCTCCGTTCAAACGATTCCAATCCGCCAGGCAGCGGCTGAAGATTTATTTTTCACTGAACCAAATTCGTCGTTTAAGCACTCAGATTGGACAGGGGCCATTCTCCGTTTTCGCCGCAAAACTCATCGGTTTCTCTCTAAAGATATGAATCGGATCAGGCTTCTGTTTTATGAAAAACGGCAAACACCTCTCTCTTTTCTTCCGACAGAGGTGTTTGTTCCTGTAAAGAAAGGAGCTGTTTTTAAGAGTCCCGTTTTTGTATGGCAGGGCTATCTTTATCTGTTTATTACGGATCTTGGATATAAACATGCGCCCATTCGCTTTTCAGCCGTTTTGCAGCACTGCAAAATACACATTCATAAAAAGAACATTCTGCTAAGAGGCGTATACAGGGATCAGGATTTCATTGAGGCGGTTAAACAGTACATTGAGTTTTTGTGCAAGAAGGGATTTTTGAGGGAGACTCAGAAAGAAGTATATGTGCTGAATCAGCCCGCAAAGCGCAGCCAATCATTACAGGATCTCATTGAAAAAGACAGAAGCTGTTTTATCGAATGAGTTTTCATGATTTGGCTCACCCTAAGACAAAGGTGGTGGGCTGGTTGTGAGAAGCACAAAAGGAAAGGTTTTTCGTGTTTTTACTGCTTTTTTGGCATTCGTTCTCTTCATAACTGCATATGATTTGACAAATGGCAGTGAAAAACCGGAAGATATTCACAACACAAGTTTATTGAGAAACAACCGTTTTTTCAATTGGCTTGAATCAAAGAAAACGAGGGGGATCACCATGGCTGAGGAAAAAAAAGCTAATCAACTGCCTGACCGAAGCGAGGTAAAGGTAGAGGACACATGGAGACTAGAGGATATTTTTCCTAGTGATGAGGCCTGGAATAAAGAATTTCAAGCTGTCAAAGAATTAATACCGGATTTATCTAAGTATAAAGGCAAGCTGGCTGATTCAGCTGATCATTTATACGAAGCCCTTACTTACCAAGATAAGGTGATGCAGCGTTTGGGCAAACTTTACACATACGCGCATATGCGCTCAGACCAAGATACCGGGAACTCCTTTTATCAGGGGCTTAATGATAAGGCTGGAAATCTGTATACACAGGCCGCAAGTGCAACAGCCTATCTTGTTCCGGAGATTTTATCCATAGAGGAAGACAAACTGCAGCAGTTTATTCTTGAAAAAGAAGAGCTGAAGCTTTACTCACACGCGATTGAGGAAATCACAAAGGAACGCCCGCACGTGCTTAGCGAGAAGGAAGAAGCGCTGCTGGCTGAAGCTTCTGAGGTGCTGTCTTCGTCATCAAATACGTTCAGCGTGTTGAATAATGCCGATATTACATTCCCATCAATTAAAGATGAAGAGGGAAAAGAAAAACAGATCACTCACGGCAATTTTATTAATTTCTTAGAAAGCGAAAACCGCGAAGTCCGCAAAAATGCGTTTGACGCTGTATATAAAACATACGGCCAATATAAAAACACAATGGCGACTACCTTGAGTGGGACTGTGAAAAAAGACAACTTCTACGCAAGAATGAAAAAGTACAAATCAGCACGCGAAGCTGCGCTTTCTAACAACAGTATCCCTGAAGAGGTATACGACAATCTCGTCAAAACGATTAACAAGCATCTTCCGCTGCTGCATCGTTATATTGCACTGAGAAAGAAAGTGCTTGAGCTGGATGAAGTGCATATCTATGATCTGTATACACCGCTTGTGAAGGATGCGGGAATGAAGGTTACGTACGAACAAGCTAAAGATTATATGCTAAAGGGGCTTGCACCTTTAGGAGAAGAATACCGCTCTATCTTAAAAGAGGGGCTTGAAAACCGCTGGGTTGATGTTTATGAAAATAAAGGGAAACGCAACGGCGCTTACTCTTCTGGAACATACGGCACAAATCCGTATATTTTAATGAACTGGCATGATAACGTCAATAATCTCTTTACGCTAGTCCATGAGTTCGGCCACTCTGTTCACAGCTACTATACGAGAAAACATCAGCCATATCCTTACGGCAATTACAGCATCTTTGTCGCGGAAGTTGCCTCCACGACAAATGAAGCGCTGCTTGGTGAATATTTGCTGAACAATTTAGAGGACGAAAAACAGCGTTTATATATTCTCAACCATATGCTTGAGGGCTTTAGAGGAACTGTCTTCAGACAAACGATGTTTGCAGAATTTGAACATCTTATCCATATAAAAGCGCAAGAAGGAGAGCCGCTCACACCTGAGCTCTTGACCAATGTATATTATGATCTGAATAAAAAGTATTTCGGAAACGACATGGTGATTGATAAAGAAATCGGACTCGAATGGTCACGGATTCCGCATTTCTATTACAACTACTATGTATATCAGTATGCGACAGGGTACAGTGCGGCCCAGGCGTTAAGCAGCCAAATTTTGAAGGAAGGCAAGCCTGCGGTTGACCGTTATATTGACTTCCTGAAAGCGGGCAGCTCACAATATCCGATCGACATCTTGAAAAAAGCGGGCGTTGATATGACGTCTCCAGAACCGATTGAAGCTGCGTGCAAAATGTTTGAGGAAAAACTTGATGAGATGGAAGAACTGCTGTTAAAAGTAAAGCAGTCTTAAAAAATTGCCTGTGCATAAATGATGCACAGGCTTTTTAAAATCCTTTAAAGGTTTTCCGATGGTTCAGGCGGTACAAGGTAAACAGAATAGAGAGAAATAGCAGAGGGGATGTAATGTAAAGAGGCAGCATATGCATCATAGCTAATAAATTTAAACAGAAAAAAACAACAATGCACACAATTGAGATTACATTAAACATCATGGCGATCCTCCTCGTCCTTGTTCCTTACAAGCATATGAATGAAATCTGTCAGTTATGTTTTGTGACAAAAATATGAACATTAAGCTTAATGGTTGTCAACAGTCGACAACTTTTGATATGATAAGGATGTGAAATTGATCACAAACAAACATTACCCCTTTGTTTGACCGTGAAAAATTTCTCCCATCCCCTTTGTTGTCGTTAAGACATATGAAACCGCGCTTATCCCGGCGCGGTTTCTTTAGTGCTTTGAACAGAACATATGTTTTATTTTTGCGCAAAAAAACAGCCTCAAGCATATACACGCCTGCGGCTATTTTTCACATGATTGGTATTCATCAGAACTGCTTGTGAGGGACTGCCAAAACATTCCGTGCTTGGCCTCTACTTTGGCAACCTTTTTAGCAAACGCCAATTTTTTCATTTCCTTTTCTACCTCTTCAAGACTCAAATCATATACAAGAGCGATTTCCTTAGAGGCAACGAAACGGAAATATTCAATAAAACATTCCAGAGGCGGTGTTTCCGACGGCTTCGGCTCGTCGCCAAGCATCTCAAATAAGATTTCTTCATATACATGATATGAATAGCTGCCGGGGACTTTAAGTCCTTCATCTTCATGCTGCGTATTAAAAAACGTCAGCGTCGGGGTGGCTGTAACATCCATCTCAGCCGCGATTTTCATGTCGCATTGAAGCGCCTTTACCGCGCTTTGGGAGTGAAGGTCTTTTTGAAATTCCTCGAGATCTAGGCTTGTTTTTGACGCTATTTCCAAAAGCACGTTTTCATCCGTTATATTCTTCTTCGAAACGAACAGACTCTCTTGCATATTCCGAAGAAATTGCATACCGGCTCTTCTTCCTTGAAGTTCGGCTGCCTTAAATGCGAGAGCGGCCATATATGGAGAAGAGAGCGGCTGATCTTGCTCAAACCATACACTGCCGTCACACGGCATACCGGAACGGCTAGCGATCTTTTCCCAGGCTTCTGCCAGAAGGTGCTTTTTGCGTTTCTTATTTAACGCTGTAAGGCTTGCGGATGCGATGATACGTAAGGTAAAAAAACGTCCGTATCTGATTTTCATTTTTTTTATGACAGGCTCTAAGGACCAGCATTCGGGACATAAAGGGTCAACAAACATGTAGATTTCCAGCGGTTTTTTTGGATGGCCGTGGCAATGGGCGAAGTATTGCTCATGCTGATAGTTTGTCAATATGATCGATCCTCCGCTTCTGTTTGATTCACCATATGCCTTGCTGTCAACTCCAGCCGGCCAAACAAAAATTCACGAATATCGCCCTCTAGTCCTACATGGTCCATTGCGTCTTTCATACAGCTGAGCCACGCATCGGCCCTCTCGTTTGTAATTGGAAAGGGAAGATGTCTTGCCCTGAGCATGGGATGGCCGTGTTCCTCAGTATAAAGGGGAGGCCCGCCTAAATACTGTGTCAAAAATTGCTTCTGTTTCCTGGCCGTTTCTGTTAAATCGCTCGGAAATATGGGCTTAAGCAAAGGATGAGACGCGACACGCTCATAAAAAGTATCAACAAGTTGCGATAGAAGTTCTTCTCCAATCGCTTCATAAGGTGCGTTAAACGATTGTCCCATGTTGACTACTCCTTTAAATATGGCTAATAGGAATCATAATTCCTATTGCAAAAAGTTATTTTCTGTATTTATTTCAATTCATCTATGATTTATTTTAGCAACAAGGCATCATTTCTACAAACAAACTGCCTTTTATGTGCTTGAAGACAGGGTTCGGCTTTAGAGCCGGGTTTGTATTTCATATCATATCACATACAAATCATGAATGTGTAAGATTTCACTCCGCAAAAAAACCGGAGGGCAAGAGCCGCTCCGGTTACGCGTAATAGGTTGCTGTTATTTTTTTTACATAGTTTTGAGTTTCTCTGAAAGGCGGAATGCCTCCGTATCGATCAACGTTTCCCGGTCCGGCGTTATAAGCTGCTAACGCCATGGATACATTGCCATCATATTTATCCAGCATTTGTTTTAAATACTTCGTTCCGCCCTCAACGTTTTGCTGCGGATTAAGCGGATTGGAAACGCCAAGTGAGGTTGCTGTTGACGGCATCAGCTGCATTAAGCCCATTGCGCCTGCACCGCTGACGGCTTTTGCATTAAAGCCTGATTCCTGTTTGATGACAGCGCGGATTAATTTTTCATCGACTCCGTATTTGTCAGAGGCTTTTTTTATAGCGCTGTCGATTGAGAAGTCACCCGAACTGATGTTTTTATCCTCTTGTTTGTTTGAGGAGACATCAACAGCGGCTGTTTCAGTGCTTTCACTCGCTTTTGTCATTTGGCCGGCATTGCCGTTTGAATAGGAGGTAAGCCCGTAAGCTGAAAGCAGTGACGGCGATGTCCCGTAAACGCTGTTCAGCTGGCTGAGCGGGCTTGAAGATGCTGCTGACGCTGTTGTTTGCTGGGACAGTCCATTTGTATATTGGCTGAGCAAGGAGCTGAAGCTTGAAAGCGGGCTTTCGGCACTTTGACTGCCCGTGCTGCTTGCATTTGATATAGACTGTAATGCCTGAAGCTGAAGGAGAGCCGCCCAATTCGTTACGTTCACTATGTCATTCCACCTTATATAGACTTTCGTTTTTCTTCATAAAAACGCTGAATTTTATTTTTGGTTTCGCGCAGAGGAATACTGAATTGCTGGAGCAGCTTTTCAAAGGCCAGTTTGCCTTCATTCCAGTCAGCCGCCTCAAATTCGATTTCATAATCCTCTTTATTTAAATATCGGCTGTGATCTAAAACTATTAAACCTTTTTCTGTTTCTTTTTCTGCACGATTTGTTGCTAAAGATCCAAAATAATGAATCGCGTCTGTATCGATGTGAAGCTTCTTCAGCTGGTCCTCGACAGGGCCTTTCGGAATCGTGAAACGTGTAAAATCGGATACGCCGGAAAGTTTCTGATGGGTTTCCAGAAGTCCAACTTCAGCCGGTTCTTTTAACGTCAGCACATACTCGCCATTTTTCTTGCGTATTCGAAGCGCCGCATGTTTTTGTTTCAGTGCGAAGCTGTTTGTATCAAAATAGTGATTCTCTTGATTTGTAAATTCTTTTTCTGTCAAGTGCAGTGCTGCAGCTATGTTTTCAAATTCATGTTTTGTCAGCAGATTTTTAAATTCAATTTCAATTTCTTGGCTCATGATTGTCTTCCTTTCAGCTCTGTAAATCTCATTTTTACTATTATCTCTTTAGATGTTAGGTTTATCAATATCGAGCTTGATATGATAAAATGAATCTGTACTTTGTTTATAAAGGAGAGCATTATGCAAAACAGAATCGAAATCGTAAATGCAACACTATCGGATGATGAGCTTCGCCTAACCTGTGAGACAGAAGGAATCGAAGCAGAGCGCAAGCCGTCAGGTCAAATGCTTGTTGATTCTGACAACATTGCTTTTGTATACATACTTGAATTAGCTGATTCTTTTGAATATGTCATGATAAAGGAACATATATGGCCTGAACTGAAGCAGGCCTATGATCAAAGAAAACCGATTGTTTTAGAGGCAGGGAAGGAAAGCATTGAGCTGTCAGGCCTTTATGAGGAGCTGGAGTATCTTTTAGAAAATATTAAAGATAATGCGAACTACGGAGAAGAAATGGAAGAAAAAGTGAAACGCGTATTTCTATAGAAACTGGTGCTGAATTGGGGGATGTATGATGGATGACAAGCAATGGGAGCGTTTTTTAGTGCCGTACCGCCAGGCTGTTGAAGAATTAAAAGTGAAGCTCAAGGGGATCCGCACGCTTTATGAATATGAGGATGACCATTCACCGATTGAGTTTGTGACAGGACGCGTCAAGCCTGTGGCGAGTATACTCGAAAAAGCCAGACGGAAAAGCATACCGTTACATGAAATTGAAACCATGCAGGATATCGCAGGCCTTAGGATCATGTGCCAATTTGTCGATGACATCCAATTTGTAAAGGAAATGCTGTTTGCCCGAAAAGATTTCACCGTTGTGGATCAGAGAGATTATATTGCAGAACATAAAGAGAGCGGGTATCGGTCATATCACCTTGTCGTGATGTATCCTTTGCAGACGATATCCGGAGAGAAACATGTTCTTGTTGAAATACAGATCCGTACGCTGGCGATGAATTTTTGGGCGACCATTGAGCATTCATTAAATTATAAATACAGCGGAAACATTCCTGAAAAAGTAAAACTGAGGCTCCAGCGCGCTTCTGAAGCGGCTTCGCGGCTTGATGAAGAGATGTCGGAGATCAAGGGTGAAATACAGGAAGCTCAAGCTGCCTTTTCCAGAAAGAAAAAAGGAAGCGAGCATCAATAGGTAAAGGGGAAGAAAAAGCATGAAATTTGCCGTATCGTCAAAAGGAGATAATGTTTCTGATACGCTGAAAAGCAAAATACAGGCGTATTTATTGGATTTTGACATGGAACTGGATGAAAATGAACCGGAAATCGTCATTTCAGTCGGGGGCGACGGGACGCTTTTATACGCTTTTCACAGATACAGCGACAGGTTAGATAAAACAGCTTTTGTCGGCGTTCACACGGGTCATCTTGGGTTTTATGCGGACTGGGTTCCTCATGAAATTGAAAAACTGGTGCTCGCAATTGCGAAAACACCGTATCATACTGTGGAATATCCGCTCCTTGAAGTGATAGTGACCTATCATGAAAATGAGCGAGAGGAAAGATATTTGGCGTTAAATGAATGTACGATTAAAAGCATAGAAGGAAGCCTTGTGGCGGATGTGGAAATCAAAGGGCAGCTCTTTGAAACGTTCCGAGGCGACGGCCTTTGCCTGTCCACGCCTTCCGGGAGCACAGCCTATAATAAAGCGCTGGGCGGAGCAATTATCCACCCATCCATCAGAGCGATTCAGCTGGCGGAAATGGCATCTATCAATAACCGCGTATTCCGGACGGTCGGATCACCGCTCCTTCTCCCTTCCCATCATGATTGCATGATTAAACCGAGAAACGAAGTTGACTTTCAAGTAACAATTGACCATTTAACCCTGCTTCATAAGGATGTAAAGTCCATCCGCTGCCAGGTTGCATCCGAAAATGTAAGATTTGCAAGATTCCGTCCGTTTCCGTTTTGGAAAAGAGTCCAGGATTCATTTATCGGAAAAGGTGAGTAGAAAGAGGACGTATCGTGGAGCAATTTATTATTGAAAAGAACATCACTTCCGCTGAAGACGGAATGACCTTAAAGGAATATGCGGGCGAGCTGGGGATTTCGAAACGTCTGCTGACCGATATCAAGTTTAGCGGAGGAGATCTTCTCATTAACGGTGAGCATGTGACTGTTAAATACGTATTGAGAGACGGAGACCTTCTAGTTGTAAAGTTTCCTGAGGAACAGGTGAGCGAGACGCTTTTGGCCGAGCCTGTTCCGCTCGATATTCTGTATGAGGATGAACACGTGCTTGTGATAAACAAACAGCCGTATGTGTCATCTATTCCGTCGCGAGAGCACCCGGCGGGAAGCATCGCAAATGGCATCATCCATCACTACCAAAAAAACGGAGTGCGGGCCACAGTGCATCTTGTCACCCGGCTAGACCGGGACACGTCTGGTGTCATGCTGATTGCCAAGCATCGCTTTGCCCACTCCATTTTATCGTCGGCACAAAAAAACGGCCTTGTGAAACGCAGATATGTTGCGGTTGTGCATGGACGTATGACAGAGACAGAGGGAAAGATAGACGCCCCGATTGACAGACATCCTGACAGTATCATTGAACGGATGGTGACACCGGGCGGTCAGAAGGCTGTTACTCACTTTCGTGTCACACGTATAACAGATGACTTAACCTCGGTGGCATTGCAGCTTGAGACAGGGCGGACCCACCAGATTCGCGTCCATATGAGCTACCTCGGACACCCGCTGTGCGGCGATACGTTGTACGGCGGAACGAGACAAAAGATTGACAGGCAGGCGCTGCACAGTGAGCAGCTGTCGTTTATCCACCCGCTGACGCAGGAGAAAATGACGTTTCATGCGGCTCTGCCGCACGATATGCAAGAATTAGTTAAAGGAGAGAATCATTAAAACGATTCTCTCCTTTTTTATATGGCGCGAAATCTAGATTCGTCATAGGGCATAGAGCTTGGAACGGAGACTGTCTCCAGTTCGGGAAAACGCAAGGCCGTCAGTTCATTCCCAAACACACAGCCTGTATCAATGTTAATGGTGCGATTTATGATGCGGGGCTCTTTAACAGGTGTGTGTCCGTATACAACCCATGCTTTCCCGTTATAGGCGGCGGCCCAATCCCTCCTGACGGGTCTTCCGTCCGGATACGTTTCACCCGTCACATCGCCGTAAAGCACAAAGTCCTTTACTCTTCTTGTGTTTTTGCCGATATCGTCAGCCTTTATGCCAGCATGGGCGACAACCAATTCTCCATTATGTAAGATGTCGTAAAGCGGCGCAGTTTCATAAAGCTTCATAAATTGTTCGCTGACTTTTTTTCTTTCTTCCTCAGAAAGTGCTTTAAGCTCTGCCGCAGTTGTTTCAAGACCGTGCATTACTTTAACAGGATTTCCTTTTAAGTAGCGGTATAGCTTGTTGCAATGATTTCCCGGGACATAACGCACTGCTCCTTGTTCATAAGCGCGGGCTACAAAGCGGATGACTTCAATTGATTTAGGGCCTCGGTCTGTCAAATCTCCGGCAAAAACAAGCATCCTGCCTTCATCATGTACAGGCAATCCATTTTTTATTGTGTATCCAAGTTTTTCTATCAGGGCTGTCATTTCATCGTAGCAGCCATGAATATCGCTGATAATATCGTAGTAAGCCATGCAGCATCCTCCTTACTCATGATTTTATTTATTATGAAGCAAATTGCTGTGAGTCATCACCAGCTTTTATGTGCAAATTATAGAAGAATCATTTTCTAAAAAAAAATGAGACCTTATTACTTTATTTTTTATCATCACCCTTGTTAAAATCGCGTTATGTTTTTTTAAAAGGAGGTTCAGATTATGGCGCATACATCTGTCGCATCATTAGTTGTCGTACTTATCGTTGCATTTTTAACTCCCATCCTTTTGCATCGGTTTAAACTCAGCATCCCTGTTGTAGTTGCTGAAATTATTATGGGATTGATTATAGGAAAAAGCGGCCTTAATTTAGTTGTGGAGGGTGATACTTGGCTTCAGACGCTCTCTATGCTCGGATTTATCTTTTTAATGTTTTTAAGCGGGCTTGAAATTGATTTTTCATCCTTTGAGAGAGGAAAGAAAAAGCAGTTTTTGCAAAACGGCAAGGAAGCACCCAATACATTTGCCACAGCATCCATTATTTTTATCGGTATTTTTATTTTATCATTGCTGCTGTCCTATGGGTTCGTCTTGGCAGGATTTATCCAAAATGCTTTTTTAATGACGCTTATTATTTCTACGATTTCGTTAGGTGTTGTTGTTCCAACCTTAAAGGAAGAACGGATCATGGATTCAAACATCGGGCAGATTATCCTGCTTGTTGCTGTGATTGCTGACTTGGTCACTATGATTCTTCTTGCTGTATTTTCTTCTCTATACGGAGAGGACAGCGGAAACATGTGGCTCTTGATGATCCTGTTCGCAGCCGGAGTAGTGCTTTACTTTTTCGGCCGGGTCTTCAAACACCGTTCTTTTGTTCAGTCCATGTCAAAAGGGACGATCCAGATCGGGACTCGTGCTATTTTCACCTTAATTATCGTACTGGTGGCTCTGTCTGAATCACTGGGGGCAGAAAATATTCTCGGCGCTTTCTTAGCGGGCGTACTTGTTTCCCTGCTCTCGCCGAACAAGGAATTGGTTCAGCAGCTTGATTCCTTCGGCTACGGGTTCTTAATACCGATTTTCTTTGTGATGGTCGGTGTAAAATTGGATATTTGGACACTTTTTCAGGACCCGAAAATTTTAGTGATGATTCCGCTGCTGCTTATGGCGCTGTTAGTAAGCAAAATTCTTCCTGTCCTGTACTTGAAGAAATGGTATGATAACCGCACAATATTGGCGTCTGGTTTCCTGCTGACATCAACGCTTTCTCTTGTGATTGCCGCTGCGACAATCGGCCAGCAGCTTCATGTAATCAGCGCGAATATGTCAGGAGCGCTTACGCTGGTGGCGGTTATTGCAAGTATTTTTACGCCGGTCGGTTTTAAAAAGCTGTACAAAAAACAGGAGCAGCCGGAGGAGAAAAAGAAGATCACATTTATCGGCGCTAATCAAATGACACTGCCTGTGACACTTGAATTGCCTGAGAACGAGTATGAAGTGCGTGTCGTGCACGTTTATCAAGAAAACGCTGAGGAAAAGCTGTCAGACTCAGTATTTTCCGTCGAACCGATTTCTGATTATGAGCATCAAACACTTGAATCTCTCGGTATATTTGATACAGAAATCCTTGTAGTGGCGACAGGGGATGAAGACATGAATACGGACATCGCATTATACGCCAAAGAAAAAGGAACAGAAAGAGTCATTGCCAGCACCGGATCACCGGAGAACGAAGCGAAATTGAAAGAGCAGGGCATCAGCATCTTTTCCATCTTGCTGTCGACCAAAACGCTGCTTCGCGCGCTGATAGAAGCGCCTGGCGTCATGAAACTGCTCACGAACCAGGAGTCTTCGCTGTATCAAATTAATATGGAAAACAGCAAATACGATGGCGTGATTCTCCGTGAATTTCCTTTAACAGGGGACGTGATTTTTGTCAGGATTTTCCGGGGTGTCGACAGCATCGTTCCTCACGGCGATACAAGACTGAAAATCGGAGACCGCTTAATTGTCACCGGATCACGCGGGTACGTAACCGATCTTAAGAAAACATTGGAAGGATAATATCTTGACCAAATAAGGATTCGTGTTAAGATAGAGGTGCAGAACAATTCAATATGTATTCGTAAAACCACTAGGGGTGTCCTTTATAAGGGCTGAGATAAAAGTGTGACTTTTAGACCCTCATAACTTGAACAGGTTCAGACCTGCGTAGGGAAGTGGAGCGGTATTTGTGTTATATAACTATGCCAATTCCAAACCACTTTTCCTTGCGGGAAAGTGGTTTTTTTATTATCAGACAGGGGGAATGACGTGTGAAGTTTTCAGAAGAATGCCGCAGTGCAGCCGCAGAATGGTGGGAAGGCAGCTTTGTCCATCCATTTGTTCAGGGGATCGGTGACGGAACTCTTCCGATCGACCGCTTTAAATATTACGTGCTTCAGGATTCTTACTATTTAACTCATTTTGCAAAGGTGCAATCGTTCGGTGCCGCTTATGCAAAGGATCTTTATACAACAGGACGCATGGCCAGCCATGCTCAAGGTACATATGAAGCGGAAATGGCGCTTCATCGCGAGTTTACGGAGCTTTTGGAAATCAGTGAGGAGGAACTGAAGTCATTTAAGCCATCTCCTACCGCTTACTCCTATACATCCCATATGTACCGTTCGGTTTTGAGCGGGAATTTTGCAGAAATCTTGGCAGCTCTTCTCCCGTGCTATTGGCTTTACTATGAGGTTGGTGAGAAATTGCTGACATGTGATCCGGGGCATCCGATTTATCAGAAGTGGATTAGCACATACGGTGGTGACTGGTTCAGACAGCAGGTGGAAGAACAAATTAACCGCCTAGATGAGCTGGCGGAAAACAGCACGGAGGAAGTGCGTGCCAAAATGAAAGAGAATTTCGTTATTTCGAGCTATTATGAATATCAGTTCTGGGGAATGGCTTATCGAAAAGAAGGCTGGTCAGACATCGGCGTAAAAGAGGTGGAAGGGCTTGGAGCTGCACGCCATAACTGATGACCGCAAGCCGGTTGAAGATCTAGTGAGATCAATTATAGCCATTCAGGATGAGGTTGATTTCATCCATATTCGTGAACGGTCTAAATCGGCGGCTGACATTTTGAAACTGCTGGAGCTTATTTCTGAAGGCGGTGTTGATAAGCAAAAGCTGGTGATGAATGGCCGGGTTGATATTGCGCTTTTTTCAAATATTCATCGCGTTCAGCTGCCGAGCAGCAGCTTTTCGCCGAAACAAGTAAGAGCCAGATTTCCTCACCTGCACATTGGGCGATCGGTGCATTCACTGGAGGAAGCGCTTCAGGCAGAAAAGGAAGACGCTGATTATGTTTTGTTCGGCCATGTGTTTGAAACGGATTGCAAACAAGGCCTTGAGGGCAGAGGCGTGTCTTTGCTTTCAGAAATCAAACAGAGGATCTCGATTCCGGTTATTGCAATTGGCGGAATGACACCTGCCAGATTAAGAGAAGTGAAACAAGCAGGTTCAAACGGTATCGCTGTCATGTCCGGAATTTTTTCTTCCGATGATCCTTTGGAAGCTGCCAGACGATATTCCCGCAAGCTAAAGGAGATTCAGTATGAAAAGGCATTATGATGCAGTTGTCATTGGAGGCGGAATGATTGGTTCCGCGATAGCTTATCAGTTGGCAAAAGAAAAGAAAAACACCGCATTGCTTGAAAGCGGAACAATTGGCGGCAGAACAACAAGCGCCGCGGCAGGGATGCTTGGCGCCCATGCCGAGTGCGAGGAGCGGGATGCGTTTTTTGATTTCGCCATGCACAGTCAGCGTTTGTATCAGGGGCTTGGAGAGGAGCTATTTGCATTATCCGGCATTGATATCAGAAGGCATGATGGCGGTATGTTTAAGCTTGCATTCTCCGAAGAAGACGTGTCACGCCTGAGACGGATGGACGATTTGGATTCTGTCAGCTGGCATACAAAAGAAGAAGTGCTGGAAAAAGAGCCGTATACGGCTGGTGAGATTTACGGGGCGAGCTTTATTCAGGACGATGTTCATGTTGAGCCTTATTTTGTATGCAAGGCATATGCTAAATCGGCTAAAGCGCTTGGTACGGAAATTTTTGAGCATACTCCTGTTCTCGATGTGACACGTGGCGGTGAATCCATTTTGGTCAAAACAGGTTCCGGTGACGTGCATGCGGACCATGTCGTGGTTGCCAGCGGGGTCTGGAGCGGGATGTTTTTTAAACAGCTCGGGTTGAACCAGTCATTTTTTCCTGTAAAAGGAGAGTGCCTGTCTGTTTGGAATGATGATATTCCGCTGACAAAAACACTTTATCATGATCATTGCTATATCGTACCGAGAAAAAGCGGCAGACTGGTTGTCGGCGCGACGATGAAGCCTGGTGATTGGAGCGATAAGCCGGATCTTGGCGGACTTCAGTCGGTTATGGAAAAAGCGAAAACGATGCTGCCGGCGATTCAGAATATGAAGGTTGATCGTTTTTGGGCGGGACTGCGTCCGGGGACAAAGGACGGAAAACCATACATTGGCAGACACCCTGAGGACAGCCGCATTTTATTTGCGGCGGGCCATTTCAGAAACGGGATTCTGCTTGCTCCTGCAACGGGTGCTTTAATCGGTGATCTCATTATGAATAAAGAGGTCAAGGCAGACTGGCTGCACGCCTTTCGAATTGATCGCAAGGAGGCGGTTCAGATATGATGCTTCAGCTGAACGGTAAACAAGTTGAGTGGGATAGAGACACAGGTACGATTCAGGATCTGCTTGCGTCTTATCAGCTTGAAAATAAAATCGTGATCGTTGAAAGAAATAAAGAAATTATCGGCAAAGAACAATATCACGAGGTAGAGCTTTCTGATCGTGATGTCATCGAAATTGTTCATTTTGTAGGAGGCGGATGAGAATGTTAACAATTGGCGGGAAACAATTTCAATCAAGGCTGCTGCTGGGCACGGGAAAATATCCATCGTTTGACATTCAAAAGGAAGCGGTGGCTGTTTCAGAGTCTGATATTTTAACATTTGCTGTGCGGAGAATGAATATCTTTGAAGCGTCTCAGCCTAATTTTCTGGAGCAGCTTGATTTATCCAAATATACGCTGCTGCCAAATACAGCAGGCGCCAGCACGGCGGAAGAAGCAGTTCGAATTGCACGGCTTGCGAAGGCATCCGGGCTTTGTGACATGATTAAAGTCGAAGTCATCGGATGCAGCCGCTCCTTGCTGCCCGATCCTGTGGAAACGTTAAAAGCGTCTGAACAGCTTCTTGAAGAAGGGTTCATTGTGCTGCCGTACACCTCGGATGATGTGGTGCTGGCAAGAAAGCTTGAAGAGCTTGGTGTTCATGCCATTATGCCGGGGGCTTCTCCGATTGGATCGGGACAGGGGATTTTAAATCCTCTGAATCTGTCATTTATCATTGAACAGGCGAAAGTGCCGGTCATCGTGGATGCCGGAATCGGATCGCCAAAAGATGCGGCATATGCAATGGAGCTTGGAGCAGACGGCGTACTGCTGAATACGGCCGTATCAGGCGCGAACGATCCGGTGAAAATGGCACACGCCATGAAGCTCGCGGTAGAAGCAGGACGTCTATCTTATGAAGCAGGCCGCATTCCAGCTAAGTCATATGGGACGGCTAGCAGTCCGGGAGAAGGTCTTCCTGTATGACGGACAGGTATTCCAGACAGGAGCTGTTTGCTCCAATCGGCCGCGAAGGCCAGAAGAAACTGAGAGAGGCGCGCGTTGTGATCATCGGCGCCGGCGCACTGGGAACAGCCAGCGCAGAGATGCTGGTGAGAGCGGGAGTCGGATCGGTGAAAATTGCCGATAGAGATTACGTCGAATGGAGCAATCTTCAGCGCCAGCAGCTTTACACAGAAAATGATGTCAAAAAGGAACTGCCGAAAGCAGCAGCTGCTGAGCAGCGTCTTCGTTCCATTAACAGTGATGTGGATGTGACCGGACTTGTCATGGATGTCACAGCAGAAAACGTATCCGAGCTGATTCGCGGCGCATCAATCATTGTAGATGCCGCCGATAATTTTGAAACCCGGCTCATTGTTAACGATGCTGCGGTGAAAGAAGGCATTCCGTTTCTTTACGGCGCTTGTGTGGGGAGCTACGGTCTCGCGTTTACTGTATTGCCGGGAGTAACCCCCTGCCTTCATTGTTTACTCGATACTCTTCCGATTGGCGGTGCGACATGCGACACAGCCGGCATTATCAGCCCGGCTGTTCTGCAGGTTGCTGTCCTTCAGGTGACAGACGCCCTGAAACTGCTGACGGGAGAGGAGTGCGAGCCCGTGCTGCGCTCCTTTGATCTGTGGAAAAATGAGCGGTCAGAGGTAGGAGCAGCGGGACTTAAAGATGACTCGTGTCCAAGCTGCGGGACAAAGGATTTTCCGTTTTTATCATATGAAAATCAAACGAAAGCAGCAGTATTGTGCGGCAGAAACACGGTGCAAATCAGATCCTCTTTCACAAAAGAAGCAGATCTTGACGTGATGGCGGGGCAGCTGAGGCAGGCGGGGCTGGAAGTAGCAGCGAATCCGTATTTAATTTCCTGCCGCTCGGATGACATGAAAATGGTGCTGTTTAGGGATGGCAGAGCATTGATCCATGGAACAAATGATATTGCCAGGGCAAAATCCATCTATCATAAATGGATTGGGTAATAAAAGGAGTGTAGTTTGATGAGTATATATAAAGCCTTGACGATCGCCGGCTCTGACTCAGGCGGCGGCGCGGGGATACAGGCAGATATTAAAACCTTTCAGGAGCTTGGTGTATTCGGAATGTCTGCCATTACGGCGGTAACTGCTCAAAATACACTTGGCGTCCACGGTGTGTACCCGCTGACTGCAGAGGCACTGAGAGAGCAAATTAACGCTGTGGCGGAGGATTTGAGACCGGACGCCGTAAAAACAGGAATGCTTTGGAATGCGGAAATGATAGAAGAAGTGGCAAGGAAAATTGATCAATACGAATTAAGCCGGGTGATCGTTGATCCGGTTATGATCGCGAAGGGCGGGGCGTCCTTGCTTCGCGATGAATCAATCGCTACGCTGAAGGAGCTGCTGATTCCAAGAAGCTATGCGATCACGCCGAATGTGCCGGAAGCAGAAGCGCTGACGGGTATGGCGATCCGTTCGCTTGATGACCGGAAGAAAGCTGCGGAACAGCTGGTGAAGATGGGTGCGCAGCATGTGATTATCAAAGGCGGGCACCAGCCTGAGGACAATCACATTACTGACCTTCTTTTTGATGGAAACATGTTTATGCAAATCAGCCATCCTTATATCGATACGAAGCATACGCATGGCACAGGCTGCACCTTCGCTGCGGCTTTAACAGCCCAAACCGCTAAAGGAGAGAGCATCCATCAGGCATTCGAGGTTGCTGCCAACTTTGTCCGCGAAGCTGTGGAAAATACGCTCGGCATCGGATCGGGCCACGGGCCGACAAATCATTTCGCTTTTAAACGAAACAGTATAAAAATAAACCGATGAGACCACCTGCTTATGGTGGTCTCTTTTATGTTTGACTTTGGTATGCGCTTTTCATCTGGACAAGGTTATGATATGATAGGTATTAAGATCAGGTACTAATACTATGTCTTTAACAAATATAGGAGGCTTTATACATATGAATTTTTCACTTGAAGGCCGCAACATTGTTGTTATGGGAGTAGCCAACAAACGCAGTATCGCTTGGGGAATTGCGCGCTCTTTACATGAAGCGGGCGCACGTTTGATTTTCACATATGCAGGTGAACGCCTGGAGAAATCTGTTCATGAACTCGCTGGAACTTTAGAGCGAAACGATTCCATTATCCTTCCTTGCGACGTGACAAACGACGCGGAAATCGAAACTTGTTTCGCAAGCATTAAGGAGCAGGTCGGTGTGATCCACGGTATCGCGCATTGTATCGCGTTTGCCAACAAAGAAGAGCTTGTCGGCGAATACTTAAACACAAATCGTGAGGGCTTCCTTCTAGCTCACAACATCAGCTCATACTCACTGACCGCTGTCGCAAAAGCGGCGCGTCCGATGATGACTGAAGGCGGAAGCATCGTAACGCTGACTTACCTTGGCGGAGAGCTCGTTATGCCGAACTACAACGTGATGGGTGTAGCGAAAGCTTCTCTTGACGCAAGTGTGAAGTACTTAGCTGCTGACTTAGGAAAAGAAAATATCCGCGTTAACAGCATTTCTGCTGGTCCGATCAGAACATTGTCTGCTAAAGGCATCAGTGACTTCAACTCCATTTTAAAAGACATCGAAGAGCGTGCGCCGCTACGCCGCACGACTACACCTGAAGAGGTGGGAGATACAGCAGCATTTTTATTTAGCGATATGTCCCGAGGCATCACAGGTGAAAATCTTCATGTTGATTCAGGTTTCCATATCACTGCCCGCTAAGCAGATTCACCATCAAGCAGTCCCTAACAGGGATTGCTTTTTTATTTCTTCTGATTTTCAGCATTCTGTCATATAGATAGAATATGACAGAATCGGAGGGATGAAGATGTCTAATAAGAAAAGAAACGCGGATAAAAAACCGCTCATGTATATTGTTCAGCCGGATTATATGGAAACACGCTCGTCCATGCAGGAGATCGTCATTAAAAGAAAAGCCAAACCGGCTCCGCCAAAAGCAGAGGAACAGCCGGTTTACCATGAAAAAGAGCGGGAAGACATTCAGGTAAAAGGTGCTTTGGAAACAGAGGAAAAAGAGCGGGAAGACATTCAGGCAAAAGATGCTCAGCAAACAGAGAAAAAACAGGCAGAGGAACAAGTGAGTCAGCAAAAACAAGAGGCGAGAGAGCCGGATAACCAGAAAAAGCAGCAGGAACCGTTAGAAGAGCCGCAGGCAATTGAAGACACCGCCAAACAGCAACCTCAGGAAGCGGAAAAAAAGGAAGAGCCTGCACCTGAAGCCCGTAAGCCTGAAAAGGAACCGGAGGCCGTTCATAATGCAGCTAAAGCTGAAGAAAAGACACCGCCGGCCAGAAAAGTGAAAAAACCGATGAGCAAGATGTCCATCCATGAAAAAATCGACTTTTTAACAAAACTGCCGCATAACATGCCCAGAGCACTTTGTCTGATCGAAGCCAATGGGAAAACGTACAGAGGCGTGATTGTCGGAAGAAGAAATGATTCCGTTCTGCTTCGGACGACCGGAAACGGCGCTCCGACTGAGCTGGCGATCGATGATATCACATCTCTGCACCCGTTAGGTTTTTAATGAAAGCAAAAAGCTGCCCGGCAGATCGTTCCGGCAGCTTTTTTACATAGAGAAAAGCCTGCAAATCTGCAAGCTTTTCCGCCTTATCATGAATGATGATGTGTTCGATTGATTAAACGGGGATTTAAGCAATTGATCGCGCAGAAGCAGTCTAAATCCACTTCAATGCAGTAGTGCGTTTTTTCAAGTCGGAACACTTCACAAATCGTGTCTTTATCGGTGAAGTCCAAAATGTGTTTGTGTTCGTCAAAAGCGATTAATAAGGATAGCGTTGCGCAGCTGCCATGAACTTTTTCCACTCTAAAAAATACTGTATTAAAGCAAGGTCCGTTATCCAGCTCGCCGACATTACCGAAGGCGACTAAAGGCTTTGATTTTGATGTAAATATTGCAAAAGGCACTGTATCGCCTAATGAATGGCTTACAGATAAAAGCTTGGAGTGGCAGCCGGTCGGGCAATCCTCTTCAACCGCGTTTTGCAAATCTTCAATTTGTTCTACTGCTTCACGCACGCAGCTTGATGTTTTCTGGCTCATATATTATCCCTCCTGCCTTATAATTTTGAGACTGGCGAAATGATGGAGAGTCAGCTGCCTCACTTTCGAAGCAGCTGAATGATTTGCACTTGTAATAGAGCTTGGAAGGGGATTCCTCTTTACAAGTGTTTATCCATTGTGATGATGCTTTTTATCCTTATGAGGCGAAGTTCTGTCAACTAATTCTGGTGACAGGCATTGAATCGCACAGAAGCATCCGAGATCCACTTCGATGCAAAAATCTGTTTTTTCCAGCCCGAAGAAATCTGGGTCACAAGGGTGGCAAACACTTAAGGTATCGCCTTTGACATCGACCGGGCGTAAAATAGACAGTGTTGCACAGCAATCGCATAATTTTTCAACGCGGAAGAAAATGGACTCAAAGCATTGCATATCATCCACAAATCCCCCCACGTTTCCGAATGTGGAGAACAATCCGCCTTTTTTATCAAAAACGAGAAACGGAATTGTGTCTTTTCCAGCAATCGTCGGGTTTAAAAGGTTTGTATAGCAGCCAGTCGGACACTGTTCCTCCACTGCCTCCTGCTCTGCTAAAATCTTTTCCACTGCATCGCATACACAGTTCTCATGCCGGCCATGGGTTTTTCCGCAGCTCATTGATTTCAGCTCCTTCTTATAGGGTATTTGACTTTAGTCCTTAACAACATATGTACTCGTGCCTCACTTGGTGTGGGTGAACGTCTATATAATCATCATATGCTGGGAAAATAAGAAAAAGCAGAGCGTTTTTCGCTCTGCTTTTAGAAGTTAAAGGAGAATCAGAACTCCGAAAATTGCTACAAGGGCATTGATTAAGACTGTAACGAGGGTTGCAGCATCTTGATCGAGTGTAGTGACGTTTACGCAGCGTGAGTTGTCGATAAGAATTTTTTGACGGTTCAATTGCTTACTTTCTGTAAGCTGTAATAAATCTTGAGCTACAAGTTCAGCAAGCGTTTCATCTGTGATAACTGCCAAGACAACAACTACAACTAAGGCATTGATAGAAACAAATACTGAAGTTAACGCTTGTTGATCAACTGATTGAACGTTAACATCACAAGAGTCTCTAATCACAATCATTTCTTCAGAGATTTGTCTATTGAGGTGAGCTTGAATAACATCTTGATCTACAAAGGCGTCATTAAAACCGAAGCCTTTTAAGTTACAGCAACCATCGCATTTTTTCTCTTCTTTTATTTCTCTTGGGTGATCACAGTCTGGATCTAATGCTACCCATGAATAAGGTCTGCTTTCCATTTTTATTCCTCCTTTTCTTTTACTTTTATTAAATGAAAGATAGTTTCATTTTGATTGGGGCATTCATCTTGGTTCATATCACTATTTTTTATTGTTCTTTTTTATTTTGGCGTTTCTGTTTTAGTTGCTGAATTAATTGTTCTCTGCGGGTATTTTGTTTTTCGGTTCTTAGGTTCGTTTTTTCTGTAACAGTTCTATTTTTATTTTGATTATCTGCTAGAGCCTGTGCTTTTTCTTTCACATCGTTGAGCATTTTCAAGAACATTTCTTTTTCTTCATCTGATAATTTCTTCATTTTATCTTTTGTAACACCATGTTTTTTTAGAACATTGTCTACAAGCATTTTAGTCATTGGATCCATCGCTGGAAGTTTTGAAAGTTCTTCTTTCAGTTTTTCATTTTCTGACACTTGTTTTCACCTCGATTTGTAGTTTGTGAAAAAGAAAGAGTTAAAGGATGCCAGATGCAATGAGAAAAGTGTCTATTATCTGAGTTAGCATTTGAATAAAGGTTATTGTTTGATCTGAGAGAAGAGTGACTCTGATATTTCGGCTGTTTATGATTTTTATTGTTGTTCTTTTTTTGGTTTGGCTATTGTCAAGAATGAGGAGTTCGCTAGCGATTGTATCAGTCAAGTCTTCATCGGTGATGACAAGTTGTATAGCCAAAAAGAGTATTGCCGATAGTGTCGCTTGTATAGAAAGGGCGGATGTAATATGCGTCGTATCAATGATTATATTTTCGCAATCAATGATTTCAATCTGCTGAATAAATTCATTTGTCAATTGCTCATATATTCCAGATTGTAGGAAGTCAACTTTTTCATCAATCGACATAACCTTCACTCCTTTCTTATCCATACTTTATATAATGCAAAAAGGGTGCAGAGCGGAATAAGAAAAATAACCAAATTTCATGAGGACAAGATGCAACTCATGAAGTTTAGGGTTTTAGCATATATGTGAAGGGATCATATTTGACAAAGGAGTGAACAAGTGGTTATCAATTGGCTGTCTCTTTTCCTTCTTTCGCTTGCGGTCTTCCGGCTCGCGCGTCTTTTCGTGTTTGATACGATTATGGCGCCGCTTCGCAGCCTTTTTCATGAAGAGAAAGAGGAAAAGGATGCGGACGGGAACATTGAAACGTATATTGTCATAAAGGGAACGGGTGTCAGGGCGTTTATCGGTGAATTGCTGAGCTGCTATTGGTGCACAGGCGTGTGGTGCGCCGGCTTTTTGATTTTGTGCCAGGCCTTTATTCCAGAGGCGGCCCAGTGGCTGGTTTTGCTGCTGGCGATCGCAGGGCTGGCCGGTATTATTGAAACCCTTGTATCAAAATGGCTGCAGGAATGAGGCATTCCCATCAGCAACTTTCCGTCAGTTTCCGCATAAAGTAGCATATATGACATAAGGAAAGGAAGGGATCAAAGTGAATCAATTTAACAAACCTTCCCAAAAAACTCCATATACAGATTCATCGTATCAAACAAAAAAGATCAAAAAGAAAGGCTGCGGATGCGGCAGTAAAAAGAAAAAACCTCAATAGCTTGACACTGACAAGAGACCGGAGATGTCCGGTTTTTTGTTTTTTTAACAATGCTGATACGCTCAGCATATGTCATGAGAGGGGGGGATCTCATGAACGAGTTTGAAAAATTCATAGAGGGCAGGTATGGACCGCACGATCAAAAGCAAAACAAACATGACAAGACGATCAAACATATTGAAAAGGAATTGGCTTTATTTGACGAAGCCGGCCTGTCGTTTGAACAAGAAATTGAAGAATTGGCTGAAAAGACGGAAGCCTTACTGAAAAAACGGCAGGCTCAGCATGATCCATCATAAATCCGCAAGCGCCCTATGCGAATATCCAAGCCGATCATGATGTCTCACATAGTGTATAGAGAGTAAAGGAGGTGCTTAGTTATGGGATTTGGTTACGGAGGCGGCTGCTACGGCGGCGGTTATTCTGGAGGATATTCAGGCGGTTACGGTTCAACATTCGTTCTTGTGGTCGTACTGTTCATTCTTCTCATCATCGTAGGTGCATCTTTTTTTAACTACTAAGAAATGAATGAAGGAGGAAGTGCGGATGATTCCCGTGCTTCTTCCTTACATTGTGTACCCTTTGCTGCTTTTTAAATCAGTAACTTATTTTTTGATTGCAAATCATCACATTATGCGTAAAGCGTTCATACAATACTGTATTACTCCGCCAAAAGGAGGCGTATCATGGATAATCAATTTTTTAAGAACATTGAAAAGAAAACAGGCGTGAACATGCAGGATGTCATGAATCTTGCAGGATCACTTCAAAACGCCAATTTTAAAGATGAAAACACAGTCCGCAGCGTCATTAAACGCGTGGCGCAGCTGGCAAACAGACGCGTGCCGAAAGAACTGGAAGATAAGATTGTCCAGTCCATTACAAGCGGAAAAGAAAAGCTTGATTTTGGAACAATTTCTAAAATGTTGGATAGTAAATAAGCGGATGGCCTGGGCAGCGGGCCTTTTTTACAGTGAAAAACCCGGCAGTATCACTGCCGGGCTGTTTATTTGGGCAAGGGCTGTCTCGTTTGCTGCAAAAGAGGATACAAAAACCTTGAACGGTGGGCGGTTTTGCCGCGCCTGTTTGCGGGACAAGACAAATATAAATGCTGTTTGGCCCGTGTCATTGCAACATACAGAAGGCGTCTTTCTTCCTCAAGCGGAGCTTCGTCTCCCTTTCTCGCTGTTTCTAGTGAGAAATCATGCGGGATGGAGCCGTCTACCGTGCCTAATACATAAACAGTTTTGAATTCGAGGCCCTTTGACCGGTGAATGGTCATCAGCTGCACGCCGTTTTCATCCGTTTTGTTTTTTTCAGCAGCCCGCATGTGATCAACATGGGCGAGAAAGTCAGGGATGGTTTTGAATTTTTTGGCGACAACCTTGACGTCACGCAGGTCATCAGAGCCTTTTTCCAGCTTATTTCCTTCGTTGCCCCGTTTTTTTAAGTATTCGGAGAAGCCCATTTTTCCTTCGGCAAAGGTAATGGCTTCCACCGGCTTCATGGTGCGGATGCTTGCGAAAAAGGGAACGATTTTTTTGATTTTATCCAGCTGGAACGGCTTCAGATCCGGCAGTTTGGCCAGCGCCTTGATCATGGAGCAGTCCTCGGTAATCGAGAGCGCCTTCAGCGTGTTTAAAGCAGACTGTTTTAGAAATAAGGCAGGCAGCAAGTGTTTAATCGCTTCAGTATCATCCTCGTTTTGGCTTGCGTATAAGTATGCGAGTATCTGGCGGACGATCCTTCTGCTGTAAAAGGACTGGACGCCGCGATCTGCGGTATACGGAATTGATGATTGATGAAGCCTTTCATAAATGGCGCGGCCGGCGCTGTTTGTCCGGTAGAGAACCGCAAAATCTTCAGGTTTTACGCCGTTTTGAATTTTTTCTTTCATATCGGAAACCACCATTGTCGCTTCTTCTTCTTCGTCATAAGGATAAAACAGCACAGGGACCTGCGCGTCATCACGTGCGGCTTCCAGCATCTTGGCATACCTGTTTTTGTTCTTTTTCACGACAATATCAGCACTGGAAACGATCGGATGTGTTGAACGGTAGTTCGCTGTTAAATAGATTGTTTTGGCACCGGGATAATCCTTTTGAAAATCCAGAATAAAAGAAGGGCTGCTGCCGCGAAACGCATAGATTGACTGATCGTCGTCACCGACACAGCACAAGTTTTGTTCCGGACTCGCCAGCATTTGCATGATTTTATATTGAACCGGATTAATGTCCTGAAACTCATCAATTAATATATACGTAAACCTAGATTGATATTGCTCCAGAAGGTCAGGCCGTTCTATAAACAGTTCATAGCAGGCTGACGCCATATCATCAAAATCAAATTGGCGGTGTTCTTTTTTCTGGCGCTCATAATATTCGTATAGGCGGTAGACTTGTTTTTCCCACTCATCCTTTAAAGGAATACGTTCATTCGGCAAATAAGTGTTCTTCCAGAAGCCGATTTGCTGCAAGGCCTGATCGACGGGGAACTCTTTCTCATCTACGCCTTCTTCATAGAGTGCTTTTTTCATATATTGTTCCTTTTGCCACTCCATTTTCAGCAAATGTTCGCCATTCCATTTGGCAGAATCATAGTGATACAGGATTTTATAAAACAAGCTGTGGAATGTTCCGGTGACAAGTCTTCTGACTTTTGACGGCTGTAATCCGTACTGCTTCGCCATGCGATCTTTCATTTCCGCGACGGCTTTTGTTGTAAAGGTGACAAGCAGCATATGTTCCGGCGGTATGTCTAAGTGTTCGATCATGTGGGCAGCGCGCGCGGTCAACACACGTGTTTTTCCGCTTCCTGCACCGGCAAGCACCAATAAAGGGCCTTCCGTTTCCGTGACAGCTTTCAGCTGATCTGTGTTTAAGCCGACAGTCGGAAAAAGGCTCATATCAGGTGTTTCCGGTCTTTTTATAAAAGGTGTACCAGGTTTAATATGTCTTGGAGTCTGCCAATCCGTGACACCGGGTGCCGGATCAGCTGATATCGCTTTTCCTTTAGGCAAACGAAAGACGCCGGATTCCTGAAAGTCTTCTTTTCTCTCTTCTTTCGCCGGTTTCGGTTCGCAGGCTTCCTCACACGCCGGGAAATCACCAGGCTGCCGGTGAATAAATGCAGGCGGTTCAGCGATGTTGAGCCTTAACAAAACAGGCTTTCCGCAATGAGAACAAAATAAATTCCCTTTTATTCCTTCTTCATAGAGGAATTGATAATGTTCTCTCGAATATGTATGTAAATGTATGGTTCGATCATTCAGTCGGGCGCATTTCAAAAAGGGGTCCTCCCAATAAAAAGGTGTTCATTACAGACAAAGACTATCATATCAAAAGAAACGTGTTTCAAAAAGTAAGTTTAAGGGAAAGGAACAGCAGAAGGGTGGGTATCGTATGATATATGCAGGTCAGATTCAGAACCAGCAATACGCTCAATATGCCAATCGCACTATAGGCCATAAACAGGATTATGCCGGAACAGAGAAGATCAGCTATGTTCCGTTTCAGCGGGTATACAAGGAACTTGAAAAACAGCAGGAGAATCTAACGGCTGCTGAAAGGAAAGTAAATGAGGCAAAACGTAAGCGCTCTCTTTATAAAAGATTGCGAGAAAAAGGGATAGGCACATCTATTAATCGATATGTATAAAAAACCGTTCACATGAGAGAGCGGTTTTTTATATGCGAAAAATCCGGATCTCAGAAGACCCGGATGGTGTTTAATCCTTAATCATTTGCAAATGGGGTATGCCAGCATCGAGAAATTCCTCTTCAGACAGCACCCGATATCCATGTTTTTTGTAAAATGGCACTGCTTGTGTCTGCGCATTTAACATAAAACCTGAAGCACCGCCGTCTGCTGCCGCTTTTTCCAGCGCTTTCATAATGATGCCGCCGACACCGGCTGAGCGGTGGCTTTTTAAGACACAAATTCGCTCTAATTTGCCGTATCCGTTCTTTAGCCGCCATCTTCCGGCGCCGACCGGCTGATCTCCGTCATATACCACAATATGCTCTGATTCGTTTTCTAGCTCATCAATTTCTTCTTCAGCTGGTACGTTTTGTTCTTTGACAAAGACTTCTTTTCTTACATAAAATGCATCTATCATTTGTTCTTCATTTTTTGCGATAACTGCTTCCAATCGTTTATTCTCCTCCGCCTAACAGGAACGTTTCATATACCGTCCACGAACCGTTTTCCAATTGATACAGCAGATGAAAACGGTCAACAATTTCTTCATGAGATACTTCCTGCATTTTTAACTGCCCTAATACATCCGAATGCTCATCGTCGGAAAGGTTTTGGCCGACCGTCACATGCGGAACAAAATTGTATTCCTGATTACCGGCTAATACACCGGTGTAAAGTTTTTCATTTAGTGTTTTTAATTCTTCCGTCGGTTCTGCTTTAATGTAAATGACATTATTGACAGGCGCAAAAGAACTGTATTTGGTCATTTTGAGAACAATCGGATGAGATTCTTTAGCGATTTCTCTCAATTGTGATACCAATTCACCGGCTTCCTCTTCCGTAAATTCAAATGAAGATCTCAGCGTCAAATGAGGCGGGATCAGGGAATAGCTCGGATCATAGCGCTTTCTGTAAGAGTTCGCGAGATCTTGCAGTTTTTTTGATGGAAATAAAACAATTCCATATTTCATAGTATGTCCCTCCTGAAAATAAAGTATGTTAGAGCATTTTTTTCAGAGCCGGCGTAATGAGCGGCTGCCAGTATGTCCACTTGTGGTCTCCGTCAAATGGCTCAAAATAATAATCGGAAAGCTTTTCCTCCAAAAGCTTTTTCAGCTCCTGATTCGGTTCTGTGAAGTCCAAAATATTGCCGTCTGTCGTATGGACGTCTGTTTCTTTTGTTCCGATTTGGTGATAAAGAGAGAGGTGTTTGATGTCGTCTGACTGTTTCACGGCTTTTAATACATGTTGATCTACATAGGGAGACTGCATGATGATGTTACCAAACATATTCGGATAATCAAGCGCTGTCATAAGAGAAACGGTCGCTCCGAGAGAATCACCGATCAGTGTCCGCCCGTAGCCGACTTGGTACGTCGGAAATTCATGGTCCGCAAAAGGAACTAGCTCGTGGGCAATAAATCGTTTATATGCCGAAAACTTAGAACCTTCCGGATGATAGGTTTTTCTGCGTTCTTTTACATCCTTGTAAGGAACACCGATAATAATGCATCGGTCTATTTCTCTTTTGGACAGCAATTCCTCCACTTGTCTGCCGATTCTCCCCAGCCTGAAATAATCGTGGCCGTCCTGCGCGATAATAAGATGATATTTATAAAGAGGGGAGTAGTTTGACGGCAGATAAACGAGTACTGTCATTTCCTCGTTAAGCTCTTTTGAAAAGAGCTTCTTTTCTTGAACTGTGCCGTTTTTCGGTGCCATAATACATTCCTCCAGGACATCACTAGACTTTCTTGCGTTTGAAATTATTGTACCATGAATTATTAGAAATTTCTCTCTTTAAACAGTTCGGTGCCCGAAGAAAAAAGTATTGAAATAAACTGCAAATTGCGCTAATATAAAACAATCAGAAAATTGAAATCGATATTTCTTATCGTGAGAGGTGGAGGGACTGGCCCTTAGAAACCTCAGCAACCGGCTTGTTTTGCATACGTGCAAAGCGCCAAGGTGCTAAATCCAGCAAGCGAACTATGCTTGGAAGATAAGAAGAAGCGTTAAACCCCTTCTTCTTATGAAGAAGGGGTTTTTATTTTGAAAAGGGAAGGTGTCAGCTATATGTCACAGCACGTTGAAACGAAATTAGCCCAAATCGGAAACCGAAGCGACGAAGTAACGGGAACAGTGAGTCCCCCTATTTATTTATCAACTGCATACCGCCACAGAGGGATCGGCGAATCGACCGGATTTGATTATGTTCGGACAAAAAACCCGACACGCCAGCTTGTTGAGGACGCGATTGCCAGTTTAGAAAACGGAGCGAGAGGGCTTGCCTTCAGTTCAGGAATGGCAGCGATTCAAACGATTATGGCGCTGTTTAAAAGCGGGGATGAACTGATCGTTTCATCGGATTTGTATGGCGGCACGTACCGTCTGTTTGAAAATGAATGGAAAAAATACGGCTTGACCTTTTATTATGATGATTTCAGCGATGAGGACTGTTTACGCTCCAAGATTACACCAAATACAAAAGCGGTGTTTGTGGAAACACCGACAAATCCGCTGATGCAGGAGGCGGACATTGAAAAGATCGTCCGGATCTCAAAAGAGCACGGTCTTCTGGTGATTGTTGATAACACATTTTATACACCGGTTTTGCAGCGCCCGCTTGAGCTTGGCGCCGACATTGTCATTCACAGCGCAACCAAATATTTAGGCGGCCATAACGATTTGCTCGCGGGCCTTGTTGTTGTAAAGGATGAACAGCTTGGAGAAGAAATGTTTCAGCATCAAAACGCCATCGGCGCCGTCCTGCCTCCGTTTGACTCATGGCTTTTGATGAGAGGAATGAAGACACTCAGTCTCAGAATGCGCCAGCATCAGGCGAACGCGCAAGAGCTTGCGGCCTTTTTAGAGAAGCAAGAAGAAATCAAGGATGTGCTTTACCCGGGAAAAGGAGGCATGCTGTCCTTCCGTCTGCAAAAAGAAGAGTGGGTGAATCCATTTCTAAAAGCACTGAAAACGATTTGCTTTGCAGAAAGCCTCGGCGGGGTGGAGAGCTTTATTACATACCCTGCCACACAGACGCACATGGATATTCCTGAAGACATCCGTATCGCAAACGGCGTCTGTAACCGTCTTCTGCGTTTTTCAGTCGGAATTGAACATGCGGAAGATTTAAAAGAGGACCTAAAGCAGGCGTTATGTCAGGTCAAAGAGGGAGCTGTTTCATTTGAGTAATCACAATTGGACGCTGGAAACCCAGCTCGTGCACAATCCATTTAAAACAGACGGTGCAACCGGGGCGGTCAGTGTACCGATCCAGCACGCATCGACCTTCCATCAATCTTCATTTGAAGAATTTGGCGCATATGATTACAGCCGCTCAGGCACGCCGACAAGAACAGCTCTCGAAGAAACAATTGCCGCCCTGGAAGGCGGAACGAGAGGGTTTGCTTTCAGTTCAGGCATGGCTGCGATCTCAACAGCATTTTTACTTCTCTCACAGGGCGATCACGTTCTTGTGACAGAAGATGTATACGGCGGAACCTTCCGCATGGTGACAGAGGTTTTGACCCGTTTTGGCATTGAGCACACGTTTGTTGATATGACGGATATCAACGAAGTGGCGCGGAATATCCAGCCAAACACAAAGGTCATTTATATGGAGACACCGTCAAATCCGACACTTGGAATTACTGATATTAAAGCGGTTGTCCAGCTTGCAAAAGAAAACGGCTGTCTGACCTTTCTGGATAATACATTCATGACACCGGCACTGCAGCGTCCGCTTGATCTCGGCGTGGATATCGTGCTTCACAGCGCAACAAAATTCCTGAGCGGACACAGCGATGTGCTGTCAGGACTGGCTGCTGTCAAGGATGAAGAGCTTGGGAAGCAGCTGTATAAGCTGCAAAACTCGTTCGGCGCCGTCCTTGGCGTGCAAGATTGCTGGCTTGTGCTGCGCGGCTTAAAAACATTGCAGGTCCGTTTAGAAAAAGCGAGCCAAACAGCGCAGCGGCTTGCGGAATTTTTCCGGAAGCATCCGGCGGTGAAACGCGTGTATTATCCGGGGCTGTCTGATCATCCGGGGGCCCAAACCCATAAAAGTCAGTCGATGGGAGCGGGAGCCGTGCTTTCCTTTGAGCTAGAAAGCAAGGAGGCCGTTAGGAAATTAGTAGAGAATGTATCACTTCCGGTCTTTGCTGTGAGCCTTGGCGCCGTGGAATCGATTTTGTCCTATCCGGCAACGATGTCTCACGCAGCAATGCCTAAGGAAGAACGTGAAAAACGCGGCATCACAGACGGCCTGCTCCGTCTAAGTGTGGGAGTCGAACATGCAGATGATTTAGAACGCGATTTCGAACAAGCGCTAAAAGAAATTGCGCCTGTAGCTGCGCGTTAAAAAAGAAGCCGGGCGATATCCCGGCTTCTTTTTATTTTTCATCATCAGGATTCAGAATCGCCAGTACTTGATGATCCTCCCATTTTCCGTTGATTTTCACGTTTTTTCGGGCAATGCCCTCTTTATGAAATCCCGCTTTTTCTAATACGCGCATGGACCCCAGATTGCGAGGCATGACACCGGCTTCAATACGATGCAGCTTCAGATCGTAAAACGCATAATCAACAATCAGTCTGACCGCCTCTGTCATAAGGCCCTTTCCGTTATGGGCTTTATCTAAAAAGTATCCAATAAACGCGCATTGCAGCGCTCCGCGGATGATTTGGAAAAGGGAAACCGTCCCGATTAATGTATGGTCTTTATTTGTGAAGATGCCGAAGTGATACTCTTGGTCATTTTCCAGTCTTTTCTGATATTGTTCGATCCTTTTTCTCTGCCCTTCAATCGTATAGTAATCGTCTGCGCGAATCATGGAGAACTGTTCAAAAAATGCCCGGTTTTCGCTTTGCAGCCGAAGATTCACTTCAGCATCTTCTGTTTCTAAAGGTCTTATATAAATGGTATGTCCTTTTAACATACAGTGATCTCTCCGTTCTCGCATCAGCAATTTCTCTTACATAGTATTCTGAGGAAAGTGTGAAAATCCTTTTTATAAAAAGGAAGAAAACCAATTTCCCATAAAGGTGCCAACATAATTGCCGATCAAGTAGCCGAGTGTGCCGACCAGCATAATCGGTGCAACAAGCTCCCGCCACCCTTTGGCAATCGCCATCGCAGCTGCTGTTGTAGGGCCGCCGACTGTGGCGTTTACGGCAAGCAGAATTTCCTCAAGGCGCACGCGGAACAATTTACCGACAGCTAAGGAAACCGCTAAATTGCTGATGGCGATGATAAAGACAAATAAGAGAATAAGAGGCGCATTTGTGATGATTAAACGGAGATCTGCAGGAATGCCAATCACCACAAAAAACAAATAAATCAAGTAGGTGCCAAGCTCCTGAGATCCATTGAGCCTTTCAAAAAAACGAGGGAACAGAAAGATGATAAGAACGGTTAAAGACGTAAGCACAAGGTACTGATCGCCAAGCGTCCCGGTCAAAAGGGGATGAGAAAACGTAATTTTGAAATAGCCGGAAATCTTACCGCTTACCGCAACAAGGGCAAAAGCAGCTCCAGCGTTAAAGGCAATATCCTTTAATGAAATGTCTTTCCGCTTCCAATAGCTTTCCGCGCTGTTACCGCTGTTTCCTTCCGCTTTTGCCTGATCTTCAAACGGCATCGCATAATGCCGGCGAAACCATTTGAGTGCGGGAATGCTGATTAAAATAAAAAACAACAGCGCCATCATGAAGTTATCTGCCACAACCGTTGCCGACACATATTCGCCCGGTGCCTCAAATTTCGCAGCCATCGCCGCAAAATTAATCCCGCCGCCAATATAGGAGGCACTGATCATCCCGCCGATCTTATCTAGATAGGGAATATGCTGTTTTAATAGAAAAAAAGCGATGATGCTGCCAACCACTGTCCCTAAGGAGCTTATAAGAAAAATAAACAGCAAACGCCTGCTTTCCTTAAAAATCTGCCGCACATTGATCTGAAACAGCAAAAGAGGAATCGCCAGCGGCACCACATATGACCATACGGTATCGTAAACAGGGGATTCAACAGGAAGCACTCCTATATTTGTAAACACCATTGCACCTGCGAGCGCGATAATAGCGCCAGACACAGCGGACGCCCACTTAAAGCGCTGCTCCAGCCCGATGCTCACTGCCGCCCACACCGCAATAAATCCCCATAATACCCATACATCATCAGAAGAAATCAAAGAATGCAAAACCCCATCACCCCCTATTGTTAGAAAATTAAGACATATTATAATAGCCGATGAACATAACAGCAAGTCCGAAAAAAGTTTTTCTGAAAAAGCAGTTGACGAATAGAAGTCAAGGTTATATAATAGAACTTGTCAGAAAGACAACAACATACCCAGCAACACATACATATCATGATTCCGTAGCTCAGCTGGGAGAGCGCTACCTTGACAGGGTAGAGGTCGCTGGTTCGAGCCCAGTCGGAATCATAGCTTAAACCCTTGCGCAGCAAGGGTTTTTTACTTTTTGTAGGGGTTGTCGGTTTTATTAATGCAGTATATGATTTAATGAAAACCCAAGAATAAAAATTGAGTTGAGAAGATAAAATAAAAACCCCATTTGTAAAGTCCAAAATGGGGTTAATTTCATATTAAGTTGCTGCTCTATCTGCGACCTTATAAGTGGACTGCTCAGAAAGAGCGTATGAAGCGCTAGATACTCCAACAACGCCAAGCAAGAGCGCTAAACAAATTGCAATTTTACATTTTTTCATTTAAATGTTTCCCCCTTTGAATTTGTTTGCGTGCTTCAATTGCCATTTGATAAAAATCAACCGCATCATATCTGTCTTCTTTGTTGGTCAAAAAATCAGCAACAGCAACAGCGTATTCTTCCATATCACCGTAAAGGTTTTTCTCTTCGAAGAACTTGAACACTTCTCTAAGTGTTTGTAAGTCGAATGATAAATAAAGGCCTTTAACCAGTTTTAATTTCTCGGTTACTTCCTGGTTGTTGTGTCGGGCAGCAACCTTCTGACCTTCCTGGTATAATTCTACTGCAGTCTTTAAATCATTTTTCTTTGCTTTGACATATGCAAGATTAAAAATCGCTTTGGACTCATAAATGTGTTTTCGATCCTTATGAATTTCATAGGAAATTTGAAAATGTTTCTCAGTATTGTCAAGTTATTCAAGGTTATTATAACATAATCCTACGTTAAAATGAGCTGAACCAATTAAATGTTGCTCCCCTATTTTTATAGCATCATTTAAGGCTTTTTCAGCTGTTTCTAAAGCATCCTCATAACACATTTTATCTAGCCAGTTCCCAAAAACAACAAACTGACATTGGACCATTTCTTTGCCATATGTAAGGTTACCCTGAGCATCTTTTTGCTCTTTAAATATAGAATATGCTCGCTGAGCATAATTCATTGAGAAATGAGTCTCTTTCATATAGTAATAGACCTCTGATACTTTAAAATAGAACTCGGCCTTATCTGTATTTGCGTTTTCATCTAATAAATCAAGATATTTTTCGGCTTCGCGATAATATGTTAAGGCAATAACTAAATCTCTTGTTCTGAAATGATACATACCGGTAAAAAAATGATAATAGAACTCTATTATATTCGTAAGGGATTCAGGGGCCATATTCTCCCTTGTCTTTTTAAGATCAGAATAAACACCATCTATATTTTTAACAGAGTCAGGTTCGAGATACGACAGCATTATTTCGTGCCGTAGCTTTAATAGCTGAAGATAGACTGCAACCTTTTCATTTTTCTCCATCATATCGAATTCTTTTTCAACTTTTCTTTTCATTTCTTTTGCTTTCTCAACTCGTCCCTGCTTTATTACAACATACCAATGATTAATGTCTGTAGTTACATAATGATATGGGATTAAATCCGAAACAGACAATCAAATACCTCCTTTTATTTACATATATTTTATTTTTATACCACTAAGGACCCCTCTAATAGATTATTTTTTGAAAAGTCCCTCTATTTAGATTAAAAATGTTCGGAATAAACATAAATAAGGACCATATCGTCTGATATCGACCCTTTAGCTTGCTTTAGAATTTATAGAAAATTGGTCTAAAAGGCTATCGATGTCGTTTAATGATTTATAAATGACATCTACATTTTTCAAGAAAATGTTATAATGAAAAGTCATAAAATGATGTGAGGAGGAATTTCGATGCATTACATAACGGCATGCTTAAAAATCATCAGTGATAAAGACCTTAATGAAATAATGAAGGAATTTAAAAAACTTGAGGAAGAAACAAACAAAGAAGAAGGGTGTATTACATTCCATGCATATCCGCTTGAACCATCAGAACGCAAAATAATGCTTTGGGAGATTTGGGAAAACGAAGAAGCTGTTAAAGAACATTTCACGAAAAAACACACAAAAGACGTTCAAAAACAAGAATTAACGGAAGTAGAATGGTTAATGAAAAGCAATGTGAATGAGTAAAAGGTTCCTTAAAAAAGAGACATTCAATGGCTAAGAATCAACCACCTGTAATTAAGTAGTAAAGTGTTGGCGGATTGTTGTCCAACTCTGCCAACAATCATCATTTTCATTCAGAAGTCATCAGATGTACAATTCAATAGGCTTTGAAATAAAAGGGCAAACTTGATTTTTTGGCTTAGAGATTCATTGATCCTGTCCCTTTTTAGGGTCAAAATCATTGAAAAGTTCAACCTGGATAGGAACATAAAATCTCAATTTTCTAAGAAAAGCTCCCACACAATAGGGAGCTTTTCTATTTTCACATCACTTGATATAAAGCGTATTAAATATAAGAAACTTTTATAGATATTTAAGAGATTTAGTGATGTTTTTTATACGATTCAACAAAATCATAATAATGATCATCGTCATCATAATACTTTTTATCGTAATGGTAATCGTGATCATCATCATACTTCTTGTCATGATCAAAATCATAATACTTATTGTCGCAATCATAATGCTTCTTATCGCAGTCATAATACTTTTTGTCGCAATCATAATGCTTCTTATCGTGGTCATAATACTTTTTGTAATAAGTTTTTTTCCAAGTGTAACACTCTTCTTTATATTTTTTATAATAACCCAATTTAAGCCCTCCTATTATTTTAATCAATATTAATATATGAAGTTTATATGATATGGTATGGCCAAATTCACTAATAATTTATTAATAGGGCTATTTCTGATAACCAAATATAAGTTAGGTGAAAGGATTCGATCACAGTGAATAGACGAAGTATGTTGTAATGCCATTTGGGAATAGATGGGGACGAATAGGGGACAAACTTTTTAGTCAAAACAAAAGGTTTTTTATCAGAAATTCTTGTTAGAAAACCCTATAAAATATGGTTTTTAAAATAAAACGTCAGTTCGTATCGGCATATAGTCCCTACCTTGACAGGGGAGAGGCCACTGGTTCGAACCTAGGCGGAATCATACACGAAAAAACGGCAGGAAACGCTGATAAAGGCGTTCCTGCCGTTTTTGTTTTGTGTTATCTTTTCGCAATGAGATAAAGTGATAGGGCTCTTTGGGTTTGAAGAGGATTATGAATCGTAATCACCCACTGGTTTCTTCTCCTCGGAAAACTGCCTATTGCATACATTGGAGCATAATCACGTGGATTAAACCCGCCATTTATTACCTTTATATCTCTTCCTTCAAGATAACAAACAAGGTATTCACCGGGATCTATGACCTGTTGGTTAGTCCATGCGTAAGAATAAAAGCCGTCTCCGAGATCCTCGGTAGAAGATGGCGGTATAAAGCCATCTACATTCAATGTTATTTCTCTTCTTCGCTGTCTTTCTGGAAAGTCTTGATTTCTTTGCGTGTGATGAGCAGGTGTTAAGTGAGGAATTAACACAGGAACATAAAAGTACTGATACAAAGTAACCACTCCTTCGTTTACATTCATACAAAGTGTATGTTGGCGTATTTCGTTAATTCCTGTTTTGTTGTCAGTTGACTAAGAATGGAACTAAAGGAGTGAGGACAATCAGCTTGTCCATTTTTGTTTTAAAGACTGCCTTCATTTTTTGTATAGAAAGTTCTTTGATAATAAGGTCTTTTTGCCATTGACTAGTTTTATAGCCCTCGCTATTTTTAATCATTTTTATGATATAATGGATATGTTTTTCAGTAATTTACAGTGTTGGTAACGGAGGAAATGATATGAAATGGTATTGGAATGGCTTAAAGAACTATGTCAATTTTGAAGGGAGAGCTCGGCGAAAGGAATATTGGATGTTTCATCTCTTTAATGGCATCATTTGTTTTATTTTATTACTGCTATCATTAATACTAGTTGGATTATTAACATCAGGCCCATTGGCGGCAGAAGGATATGCCGGTTCTCAAGTAGGATATGTAATTGGATATGGCGGGGGATTACTGGCATATATTCTGATCTTTCTTTATCAGTTAGCTGTTTTTCTTCCGTCTCTTGCTCTCAGTATCCGCAGATTGCATGATATCGGCAAAAGTGGCTGGTGGATATTTATAGGCTTTATTCCGGTGGTCGGTCCTATTATTGTGCTGATCTTTAACTGCCAAGATAGTGAAACAATAGAGAATCAATATGGAGCAAATCCTAAGATTATAAATGAATCGTAAATTGCGCCCCAATTGTTAGACAATGAGTTTAGCGATTGGGGTGTTTTTTATAGCCTGAAGAACTCATAAGGTAACTACATATTCAAGATAGAGAACAACTTTTAAAGAATTTTGTGCTGCAGGATATCGGCATGAATGATCTTACATTATTTGGTTTAACATGGTTAACTGCATATTGAATAGTTATTCCTTTTTCTTCTTAACCACTTTCTAAGCACCTTTGTTTATAGTTTTCGCAAAGGATTGAATTAATATGCTGATCAAGAAGACATTTAGAATGGAACGAATCAAAGTGAACTTAATGGACAAACTTATATGGATTAAAAAGAAGAGAGGAGGGTGGAAATGAGTAAAAAATGGTTGCAAATAATAACTGCGTTATGTCTATCCACTTTTATATTAATGGGCTGTAATAATGATCAAAATAATAATGATCAAGACAACACTCCAGATGTTGAGGAGAACGATCAGGATAATAACGGTAACAATGCGCCGGGTGTTGATGAGGACGATACGATCAATAAAGATGATGAAAAAGATAATGAGAATGATCCTGAAGATCCGGTTGAGGATAATGAAGATGCCGATAAAGATAAAAAAGATGAGTAAGGAAACAGCACATCACATTGTTTGCAGAAGAACCGACTCTTCGTGCAGAGAAGTTTTAGTATTCTTTTCTGATGCTTTCTGCTGGCGGTGCTACAGACGAAAAACGTGCTTGAAAGGCTCTAAAATGACAAAAAGCTCTGTCCTTAGTGGATGGGGCTTATTGTGTGTTTGTGACACGTTTTTGAAATGAATACTTTTTACCGAATTTAAAACATAAGAAAAATTCAAATAATACTTTAGAAACAAAATGTGTGAAGTTTGTAAAAATGACATTGATTTCAACTCGAATTTTTGATAACTAATAATTGTCTATATTGTCAAAAGGAGTTGGAATCATGAACAAATTTTTCTTGGCTCTCTTTTTATCCGTTTTCGCTTCTGTCAGCATTGTTTCAACAGCGAATGCAGCAGTAATCGATCATGACAAGGTTGTCGGCTTTAAAGAGGTAGCGCCTGCCACTGTTACTCAAAAAGCGGCGAAACGTTTTCAGCCATATTTGAAGGTTTATAGCGGGTGCGTGCCTTTTCCTGCAGTCGATGCACAAGGCAATACAAGTGGAGGTTTAGAGCCTACTGGAGCGCCTGAAGGACATTGCAGCAAAAATACTGGACAAGTATATTCGCGTTCTGCTTGGTACAATGGTGTTTGGGCAATTATGTATTCCTGGTATTTTCCAAAAGATGAAGCCTCTCCAAAATTAGGTCACAGACATGACTGGGAAGGAATCGTTGTATGGATTGATAATCCAGCAAATCAACATCCAAAAGTTTTATCCATTGCATATTCCGGACACGGAAAATTCACAAATGCAGCACCAAGTGGAAGCAACATGAGAGATCATCATCCTTTGATTGCATATGACAGCACTTGGCCGCTGAACCATGAATTACTTATGAGCGATGATGTAGTAGGCGGAACTCAACCGTTAATCGGATGGGATGATTTAACTCCTGCCGCAAGGAATGCATTACATACAACAGATTTCGGTAAAGCAAATGTTCCTTTTAATGATAATAACTTTACCAGCAATTTAAAGAAAGCATGGTTTAAATAAAAACATCTTGGTATTGGGAAGAGTCCTTACAAAGAAGGATTCTTTTTTTTGACTTACATGAATTCCTATTCGTTACAGTTTCTCCGATAGCTGATTGGCAATGATTACTTTTAAAATTGGAACGAATGATAACAAGTGAAGTCCTTGTCGGAAAGCCTTTTCTCTCAAGAATCTCTCTGTGGTGAAAATGATGTCTGTCTTTTAAATGAGAGGATAAGGTTCAAGCCGCAATCTATTACCATTAAGAGTAGTAATTAAGATTCAAAATATTGACAAATCGATGTATTTTCAACAAAAGGGCAGCCCCTTCATGTATACTGAGTCCGTAATTACAATATGTAGAAAGGGGTAATAGAATGAAAATCAGTTTGGAGAAAAAAGCAGGTTTCTGGAAGAAGGCAGCGATTTCATCATTTATTTTTACCATGTTTTTTACCCTGATGATGAGTGATACGGTTTTTGCGGCCGGACTGAACAAGGATCAAAAGCGCCGGGCGGAACAGCTGACCAGTATCTTTGAAAACGGTACGACGGAAATCCAATACGGATATGTGGAACCCTTGGGTGATGGAAGAGGCTATACATGCGGCCGGGCAGGCTTTACAACGGCTACCGGGGATGCATTGGAAGTAGTTGAAGTATACACAAAGGCAGTACCGAATAACAAACTGAAAAAGTATCTTCCTGAATTGCGCCGTCTGGCCGAAGAAGAAAGCGATGACATAAGCAACCTCAAGGGATTTGCTTCTGCCTGGCGTTCGCTTGGATATGATAAAGATTTCCGTGCCGCCCAAGACAAGGTAAATGATCGCTTGTATTATCAGCCTGCCATGAAACGATCAGAGAATGCCGGATTGAAAACGGCACTGGCAAAAGCTGTGATGTACGATACAGTTATTCAGCATGGCGATGGTGATGACCCTGACTCTTTTTATGCCTTGATCAAACGCACGAACAAAAAGGCAGGCGGCTCACCTAAAGACGGAATAGATGAGAAGAAATGGTTAAATAAATTTCTGGACGTGCGTTATGACGACCTGATGAATCCAGCAGATCCGGACACTCGTGATGAGTGGAGAGAATCGGTTGCCCGTGTGGACGTGCTTCGCTCTATCGCCAAGTCGAATAACTACAATCTGAACGGACCGATCAATATCCATTCAGCAGAATACGGTGATTTCGTAATCAAATAAGCAGCAAATGTAAAGAAACCGGCTGCACCCTTTGCGAATACACCCGCCGCCTTCATTAATATGGCGGGGTTTAACGTATGAACCGATTGTGTAAATGTCATTACCATTACTTAGCCTTTCTCAGAGAGAAGGGCTTTTTTCAATCTAATCTGCTTTTCCGATTCAATGAAAAAACACCAGATTGGACTAGGCATGAATGTATCTGATCCAACGGCAGTCACATCAGCAATTAGGCTTAATACATAATTCTAGACTTGTTTTCATGCTGGCTGATCCTCTAACAAAAAGTGTTTTTCTTACAGTAAACGGAACAGTTTCTGGCATATTACATTCTTTAAACTTATTGTGTTGACTGAAAGATAAATTATGCTTTGGCAGATACAGAACTAATGACGAATGGTCACTCTTAAGAGTTTTTTTGTTATTGGTCAAAAGGGGTGAATGAATGCCTGCTCAAAAGACAGAATAAGGGGGAAGCTGATATTCCAATGTTTTCAGAAAAGAGGTGAAAGCATGACTAAAAAAGGGATTCAAAATTCAAGTATTGAACAAATAAGAAATGATCATGAGACTGAAACAGCATTCAAAGCAGATGACCCTAAAAAACATGGCACAGGTTCAAAGAGGACCAAATAAGTTTTGTTTCAATGGAAAGCCTGATATCAAGATCTGGGCCAATTGTTTTTGGCCTGTCATATTGATTGATAAGGAATGGGAGTGGATGATGTGACTCAAAAAAATGGAGCAGACAGACCTGATGATTATAAAAGATTTTCTGAAATCGACAAGGACTTTAATTTTAATCAAAATGGCGATCCTAAGTCAGAGACATTAGGTAAGAACGAGCAAACCAATAACAAAGAAGAAGCAAACGAAAATATGGATGTCGCAGGAAGATATTTTGAACCGTCAGATTACAAAGGAACCACACAATTGGAACAGGGTTTGGCTGAAACGCATGAACAAGTCAGTGATGACTATTTTGAGGGAACCATCGACCAAAACTTGGACTAATAATCAAGCGGAGCTGACTCGAATGAACTTGAGTTAGTTCCGTTTTTCGTACAAAGATGAAACTGGTTGGCAGAGGCTGTTTTCATAAAGGGGTATGTAAATAGTGGTATCCACGCTTTATGTGAACGCCTGACAGCTGCCGGCTTTTGCGAAACAAAAGGAAATTATTCTATTAAAAGAAGAGAATGCAACTATTTAATCTTTTTCAGTCTTCTTTGGATTCCTTGATTTTGAATAGAGAAAAAAGGTTCAAGCTGATGCATGACTTATTCTTTAATATCTTTTCTCTAAAGGGAAAAATTGATAAAATTTAAGCAGAAGAATGAAAAAACACGATTCGGTTGGTAGTCCGAATGCATTTTTATCATGTCAGTAACCTTCCCCTCCTCGGGATGTCCATCATTCTTTCATCATTTAAAAGAGGGGGGAATCGTTATGAAATTAACGATTTACTACAATGGTCAGTTTTGGGTAGGAGTTATTGAGGTTGTGAAAAACGGAAAACTAAAGGCCTCTCAGCATTTGTTTGGAAAAGAGCCGAAGGATTCTGAAGTATTAGATTTTGTTAATAGACAACTCTTAAAGACTCTGTCCCAGTCTGAGCAGGAAGGAGTTAGTGTAAAGGCCCAAGATCAGAAAAAGATAAATCCGAAAAGATTGCAACGTCAGGTTTCGAAGGAATTGAAACGTGCCGGAGCATCCTTAAAGGCACAGGATGCGATGAAACAAGAGTTGGAAGCGAAGAAGCAAAAGAAAAAACATATAACGAAAGAACAAAGAGAAAAAAGAAAAGAACAAAAGTATCTCATCAGAAAGCAAAAAGCTAAAAAAAAGCATAGAGGAAAATAGCTTGAAAAAGCAGGCATAGAGCCTGCTTTCTTATAAGTGAAGGATATGTTTTACACTTTAGCGTATCTCCAATGGATAAAGTCTTTTTCTTCACGGTCCAGTTTAAACCCTAACTTCTTCAAAATATGCTGTGATCCCATATTGCCATGTTCACATCTTGCCGCAATACAGTTAACATTCTCTTCGCTTAATGCCCAGTTGATTAACTTTTGAGCAGCCTCAAAACAATAACCTTTACGGCGGTGACTTTTATTTGTTGCAAAACCGATTTCAACCATGCCATCCGTATCAGGGTCGCCTAAAAACCCAGTTCCTCCGACAATTTCATAATCATCCTTCTTTAAAATGATCCATGAATCAAATCCTCTTGTTCCTTTATTTTTGATTAAAATCTCGCGGAAATAAGGAATTGCTTCAAAAAAATCGGAGTTTGGCCATTCCCCATTTGTTTTATAACCCAGGTCTATAATAGCCTGATGATCCAGTTTAGATGCAGCGTCTAGAAGGTTAACATCAATCGTTTTTAATAGTAACCGATCCGTTTCAAGGAGAACCATCTCTTTAGCCTCTCTTCTATTTGATATCCATACATGTGATTCTTTTTATGTTCATTTACCATGAATCGAGAATTAATTGTCCTCTCTATAACAAGTTTGTCACAATGCATATTCATTATTTTCTCTCTATATAACGTATCCGTAATATGTGCCGCACCAAAAAAATTCATGAACTTGATAACAGAAAAAAACGATCAAGAAATCAGTATGATTTCAAATAGTAAGAAACCGTCTGGGTCCAAATAAACGGATGATAAGGAGTAAAGGGGGAGCAGAGATGGTGCCTGCTCTTAATTATGAAAAGCTATTTGCAGCTAACAGGAATATGCATAAGTTTGGCGGTGAGAACAAAGCAGTAGCAGACTTCCTTAAGACATACTCATCCTTTGATGCTCACTAATCGTCATCAGCAGGCTGCGCATCGAATTTGTCATGTAAGCGTCTTTGTGCCGAATAAAGATGGTTGAGATCATGCTATATTTCTCAGGCAGCGGGTGACAATAAACCTTACCTGCGGCTGAAAGATGTGTTATGGCAGATTCGGGTACGACTGTGATTCCAAGACCAAGTGCAACACTATTTAAAATGGTCTCTAGAATGTTAAACTCCAAAATTCTTTTTGGCAGTAAACCTTCATCTTTGAGCCAATGTTCCAGTCTGGAACGATATCCGCATCCTTGATTAGACACAAGGATCGGCGTCGTCATAAAATCCTCTATTTGAAACGTTTTATTTGCCGTTACTAGAGTAAGTTTTTCAGTATAGACATCATATTGTTCGAGAAATGAATGCTTAATTGGCCCTGATATAAAAGCCCCGTCTAATTCGTGGTTGGTTACCTTCTCAATAAGCTCCTCCGTTAAACCAGCCTGCAATGATAAATCCACGTTTGGATACTTTTTATAATAGGAGGCTAAGATGGTCGGCAGTATCCTCACTGTTTCCACTGTACCGATTTTTAATATTCCAGAGGGGATATCACTATCAAGAAAGACTTGTTTTAGCTCTTCAACATCTTTCAAGATTTTGTTAACGTATTCAAGCATTTTTCGGCCCTCGGGATTTAATGTGACCCCTTTTTTATGCCGATTGAAAAGAGGTGTTTTGAGTTCGTTTTCTAATTGCTTAATACGTGCTGTTACATTGGATTGTACATAGCTTAATTCCTTTGCAGCGCTGGTAATACTTTTGTGATGGGCAACGCTTTGGAAAATTTGTAAGTCTCGCAGTTCCATTTAGTATCCCTCCTTCATTTAAAATATCATTATAAATGATGTTTTTCATCATTTTTATTCATTTTACATGATGTCATCCTTCTTTTTATAATTCTCATTGTCAATACAAGAAAAGGAGGGGAATGGCAATGAAAAACGGTCAATTATTCATTGGTGTCCTCACATGTTTAGTAGCAAGTATGTCGTGGGGCGCAATGTTTCCAGTTGCAGATCATGCATTAGCATTTGTTGATCCATTATATTTTTCATCTATTCGATATGGCGTGGTAGCAGTTATCTTAGTGATTTTATTATTGGTAAGGGAGGGGAAGAAATCATTTCGTTTAGAGGGTAAAGCAAAATTGCTCATTTTTTTTGGTGTAATGGCGTTTACTGTATACAACGTTTTTATTTTTTGGGGCCAAAGGTTGATGGGGAAGTCTGGAATCATGACTGCGTCTATTGCAGAGGCACTTATGCCAATCATTTCTATTTTTATCCTGTGGGGATATAAACATGTGAAACCGAAAAAATATAAGATTATATCTATTATAATTGCTTTTCTTGGAGCCGCATTCGTTATTACCAAAGGCGATATGGGTTTCTTTTATACATTGAGAGATAACCTGTTTTCGCTAACCTTTATTTTAATGGGTGTTGTGGGATGGGTAATCTATACAATGGGGGGACAGCTATTTCAAGAATGGTCTACACTTCGCTATTCAACATTGACGTGTTTATTCGGTACAGCTGTAACAGGTATTCTAACAGCTGCGCTCACCGCTCAAGGATACGTGTCCATACCTAGTATAAATGTGATTGCTGAAATTAAGTATGACTTATTATTTATGATTACTTTACCAGGTATCGTAGCTCTCCTTAGCTGGAACTATGGTGTTAAAATTTTATCACCCATTAACGGGATTTTATTTATTAACTTTGTTCCCATTACTACATTGTTAATCATGATGATACAAGGATCTAAAATAACCACTTTTGATGTAGCAGGAACACTGCTTGTCATGACAGCGCTTATTCTAAATAACATTTTTCAGCGTAAGGAAGATAAAAATGATAAGCAGTCTTTAGAAAATGAACAAACACAGTTGACTATCTCTTAAACGTTGGAGGATGCTATATGCTTGAAGGTTTATTGTTTTTCATTTCGGCTGGAATTGTCTGTGAACTAGCAGCAATTAATCGAAATGGCCGCAAAAATATAAAACAACAGGAGGAGTTCAATCAACTTTTAAAAGAACTTCTTAATAGAGCCATCAAATAAGTTTCGGTATATGACATGTTGCAGATAAATCATCTCCTTGAAAATTCAAGGAGATCTTTTTTTAAAAAAAAGCTTTGACATTCACGTTACGTCAAAGTGTACGGTTAATGTATAAGGAGGGAGAAGAAATGGAATATACCATTCAGAAGTTAGCCAAATTAGCGGGAGTCAGCACAAGAACGCTTAGGTATTATGATGAGATTAACCTTTTAAAGCCAGCACGGATTAATTCATCAGGATACCGAATTTATGGGGAAAAAGAAATCAACGAATTACAGCACATTTTATTTTATCGAGAGTTAGGTTTCCAATTAGAGGAGATAAAAAAATTAATCTTTTCCCCATCTTTTAATCGTCATAAAGCATTAAAGGATCATCATGCAGAGCTTCTAGAAGAAAGAGCCCGGATCGATAGTCTTATACAAAATGTAGAGAAAACAATTCATGCAGAGGAGAGAAACGAGAAGATGAGAAATGAAGAGAAATTTATAGGATTTAAAAAAGAGCTTGTGGAAGAAAACGAGAGGAAATACGGAGCGGAAATACGCCAAAAGTATGGAGAAGAAGCGGTGGAAGAAACTAACCAAAAAGTATTGAATATGACAAAGGAGCAATATGAAGAGCTGACCGCTACAGAAAAAGAAATGTTTGAAAAACTTAAAAAAGCATTTGAAGAAGGAGATCCAAAAAGTGAAGATGCCTTGAAAGCGGCGAAATTGCACAAAAAATGGCTTCTTTATCATTGGAGCGACTACAGCAAAGAAGCTCATGCAGGTCTAGGAGAGATGTATGTATCAGATGAGCGCTTTAAACGATATTACGATCAACATGGTGAGGGATTAGCTGAATTTCTAAGACAGGTGATCTATGTGTATACTGGGAAAGTAAATGATTAAGCATCGAACTGATGCATGGACTTTATCGAGCGAAAACGAAAGCGAAGTTTGAAGCACGATTGAAAAAACTAGAGTCTTTCTTTGTCATGAAGGGTCAAAAAAGCTTACTAATTGTAAGCTTTTTATGATTTGTCATTTATAAATATAAGTTACTCAATGGTAAAAATGCTTAGCCATAAAGACTAAGCATCTTCCACATCTCTTTCAAATATCATTTCAAAATAAGCAGCTGCTCCATACCCGTCTATACTAGGGGCGAAAACCTGAATAAACTTCCATCCTTTTTGAGCATAGTCACGAATGATTTGTTGGTAGTCTTCTTTGGGTCTTCTTCTCATGGTACTAAGTTCGACTCTAACGAATTCATACTCTTTCATCATGTGATACCTCCTGTAAGGTTATACGAAAGAGCGAGAGAAAAGTTCCGAAAGATGGAAAAACAAAAGGTGAAACCGAAAATAACCAATGAGGCAAGAACATTCAAATTCGGATCATATAAACGCAGTTCTGATTGACCATACGAATATAGAGAAGATGTAAATCGCGCACTAATCGTGGAATGCTTAGCAATCAAGTGCGCGGAGCGAGCTACGCCTTGTCATATCCTCTAGATGAACTGGCGATTAAAGAAAAAAAAGGGGGAGGATCATAACGGTGCTCCTTTTATGGTATTTCAATGGGGCATGTGGTAATGACATATTCTTTACCGAGCCGTGTGGCAATCGCGAATCAGCAAAAAAAGTGATACTAACACATATAAAAACGAACAGATCATCAGTATACTTATGACCGGATAGTGTTTCGCAGAGTATATGAAAAAATCCAGCTGTGAAATTTGTTTGGGGCTGGTGATGGTGTCAATGCCTTTAAGGAGCTTTGAAAATTTGGCTGTGTAATTCCAATCGAATTGATCTGAAACAAGCTCGCTTCCTTGATACCAATTGACAGCGGCTAAAAACAGAAAAGCCATGAATGAAAATCCAAGCTGAACAACTAAAACAATCCCTTTCATCGTACGCCTCCAAATCAATGAACATGAGAAAAGCAGATCATATATTATCATCATGTAGGTGGTTGGACAATTTTTTCTTTATTCCGGATTGGGATAGCTGACAATGGAAAGGATCTTAATCTGTAATATTTCATATCTTAGAATGGAGAGCCAGTATGTATTTCATTGGAGCTTTAGTTCAGACTGGGCTGGTACTTTTTTGCTCTTTCGGCTTTTGCCGCTCTCAGCTATGTGTTATTTTGGATATTGGTGATCATATCCAGAAAGTGATGGTGTCCATGAACAAAGAAATCCTAAAATACATACTCACTATTTTTTCAATATGTGCAGCCCTCCAGGAAACCGATGATATGAGTATTGCCCATAGCTGGATTTTGACTGAAATCGTCCGATTTTTGATTTGTGCGGCTGTGTTTATTATCCTGACATTTCTATTAGAGACTGTTTTTCCAAACAAAAAAGAGTCACATTAATGTGTGGCTCTTTTTGCATAAAATCATCAGATTAATAACATTACAAATGAATCAATCATCATGACAAAAAACAGCAAGCAAAAATAAATGAGTGAGTAGACAAACATATCCTTTGCCCACTTTACGTCATCGTCTGTTTTGAATCCTTGCATGCTTTTTTTGATCCATATACCTCCGAGAACCAAGGCAGTTAAAAAATAAAATGGGCTTATATGGCCGGTGCCGAGAGAAAAAGGAAATAATAGCGTGACCGGCACCAGGACAGCAATATATTGAATCATTTTTACTTTCGTTACATGATTTCCTTTTACAACAGGCAAGAGCGGGACACCAGCCGCCCGATATTCCTCTTTGCGTCTTATCCCAATAGCCCAAAAATGCGGGGGCTGCCACAGAAACATAATGGCATATAACATGACGGCGGTTACATTGATTTCTCCTGTGATGGCACAATAACCCATCAGCGGCGGAGCAGCTCCCGGAAAGCTTCCGACAAACGTGCTCCATACCGAGGCCCGTTTCACCCATACTGTATAGATGATGGCATAAAAAATAAAGGCGGCCAGTCCGAGAATTGCAGTTAAAGGGTTGAGGAAATACAGCATGGCAAGACCTGATATTCCTAAAACAGAGCCATACGTTAAGATCAAAGCCGGCGGCATTTTTCCTGTGACTGAGGCCCTGCTGCGGGTGCGTTCCATTTTTGCATCCATATGCCGATCAAAATAGTTGTTGTAGACAGTGCCGGAGGCCATGACGAACGCGGTTCCAAGCATTGCCGTTATCATTGTCATAAAAAAAGCGAGTCCTGTTAATGGTATTTCTGAGCTCACAAATGCGATCCAAAATCCGCCGAAGGCTGCTATCGAGTTTGATATGATAATGCCGGGTTTTGCAAGCTTTATAAAATCGTAAACGGATACCCGGTTCGAGGCTTTTATGTATTTTGTTTCAGAAATCGGAGCAGAAACTCTTGAATTCTCCAAAAATAGACGCCTCCTCCAAAACTGCATGCTTTTGTTATCGTACCAAGAGGCCAGCTAGATCACAATTATTTCCTGTATTTGTCATGATATTGTCAATTTTTATACAAAAAAAGGGGAGCTGGACTGCCCCCATTTTCGGTAAACACCGCCTGCTATCTGTTGTATCCTCCATATCCGCCGCCGTACCCGCCGCCGTACCCGTACCAAGGGTAGTAAGGAGGGCGAGGGTAGTAGTAAGGCGGACGCGGATAAAACGGATAAAACGGTCTTGGGTAATAATAAGGCGGATAAAATGGCGGTCTAGGGCGCGGACGCGGGTAGTAATATGGCTGTCTTTCATCAAAAGGTGAAACTTGCTCAAACTGATCGTAATTAACAGGAAATTCCAAGGGGGTTACCTCCCTAGCATTTTTTATTCTGTTTACCTTATTCCTGATATGGGAAATGGGTGTATGTCCATCGATCAAATTGTTTTTTTAATTGAGTAAATCCTCAGAAAGGGATTGACAAGAACTTCTAAATCTCCTATTATTACAAAAGTGAAATAAATGTTACTTTAATGTTACAAAAATATTTCTAATTGAGTACGAATGAGCATAAAGAACATCATCTGAATCTTTTGATGGGATATAAATCGAAGTGATTACGAAAGAAGGAGTTTGTGTTGTTGGCGAGAAGAATCAAATGGTTTCAAGTATTATTAGCAGTTGTTTGTGCGGCAGGGCTTATTGGCTTTTGCCATAATACATCAAAAAAAGAAACGGTCATGAATCAGGTGAAAACCGATTCTCAGTATGGAGATGTGGAGATCGCAACGCTTGTGAATGACGGGAAAACCTTCAATTACGCGGTCAACTACCCTGTCTTTAAAAATAAAAAAATGGATGCGGCATTAAAGAGTTTCGCAGAGAAAGAGGTTAGCCAATTTCAGAAGGAAACGAAAGATGCTGACCAGGAGCATACAAAAAAGCGCAATGAACTCAACATCGATTATGAAATTGTTCATTATGCCAAGCAGACAGCGGCAGTGGTCTTTAATGAATATAAATACATAGGCGGCGCGCATGGACAAACCGTAAAAAAAACATTTAACTTTGATTTTAGCAAGGAAGCCTTTCTTTCTATTGATGATATTTTCAAAAAGGACTCTGATTATTTACAAAAGCTTTCGCTGATCGCTTATCATGAGCTTAAAAAGAATAAGGACATTGCAGCGGACGACGAATTGTTAAAAGAAGGAACTGCACCGGCAAAAGAAAATTTCAGCCGTTTTGCCGTCAAGGAAGATTATATCGAGTTTTATTTTGATACATATCAAGTCGCTGCGGGCTATCTTGGAGAGCAGTCGATTGCGATTAAGAAATATCTTTTGAAAGATATATTGAAAGAACAGTATATTGATAAAGCGAAAAACAAAAATAAAATCAAAGAACAAAAACCGAAGCACGAAGTCATTTCATTACCCAAAGAAGAAACAGTTGATCCGAATAAAAAAGTCATTGCGCTTACTTTCGACGACGGCCCGAATCCTGCGACAACAAATCAGATTCTGGACTCCTTGAAGAAATATGAAGGGCATGCAACGTTTTTTGTGCTGGGCAGCAGGGTTCAATATTATCCGGAAACGTTAAAAAGAATGCTGAAAGAAGGAAATGAAGTGGGGAACCACTCATGGAGCCATCCGCTTCTCACAAGGCTTTCAGTGAAAGAGGCTGTCAAGCAGATCAATGACACGCAGGACATGATTGAAAAAATAAGCGGGTATCGTCCGACGCTTGTGCGTCCTCCATATGGCGGCATTAATGATGAACTGCGCAGCAAGCTGAAAATGGATGTCGCGTTATGGGACATTGATCCGGAAGATTGGAAAGACCGAAATAAAAATACAATTGTCAACCGAGTCATGAGCCACGCGGCTGACGGAAAGACGATTTTAATTCATGACATTTACGGCACTTCTGCTGATGCGGCCGATGAGATTATCAAAAGACTGACCGATCAAGGCTATCAATTGGTGACGGTCACTCAGCTGGAAGAGGTAAAAAAACAAAGGGAAGCGAAATAAATGTGGAAAGGCTGTCGCGGGAAATGCCCGTTGGACAGCCTTTTTTCTTTTTAATAAGAGCCTGTGGTTGCCCATACATTCAGGTTGGGGCCTGAATATTTACCGAAAGCGTAGGAGGTTCTCGGGTCTAAGTCATAGACCATAGGCGTATAACAAGATTTTTGGCCTGCCACCGCTTTGCCATTGCCGCCCGCAGAGTCACAGTTATATCTCTTTTTGTCTGTGTTCCGGGTTATTTCCGCGTTTGCTTCATAGCCTGTTGTCAAGGTGTTGTTCATCGTTATTTTTGCCCATGCCGTTTTGCATGTACTGCTGAACTTGAGCTCGACGACTCCGATGACTTGATTGTTTGCGTTCACTAAGTTAGAAGATTTTTTTGTGGTGGCGCTGGACGCACAATCATTGTAATAAGGGCTTTTTCCATCGTAGGCATGTGTTTCCGCATGAGCGGGTGCTCCCTTTATGGCAAAAATAAATAAGAATGCGAACAACACCAAAGACACCTTTTGAACCATTCTTTTCATTTCTTCCTGACCTCCTTAAAATGACAAACAATAAATCATACGGAGGAAAGGCCAAAACATGCATGCTTTTTTGTGAAAAATAAAGGCGGCCGGGAGGATGGAGTACTTGGCCGCCTGGGGTGTGAAGCTAAGCTTTCAGGTCAATTTTTTGTCCGAGCGTCGGATGCTGAATCAGCTTAAGGGTTTGGTCAGCATTTTGCTGGGCAGTGTCCAGCATCTTTTTCGTTAAAGCGATATCAATATTTTGGGCCAGATTTGCTTGATGCATGGCAACTGATAATGCAGGAATATCCATTGCTACACCTCCTATGCCTTACCTATCGGCGGCCGGCTTCGATTTTATAGGGCAGAAAGGCTTAATTTTTTCTGTTGACCCCTACGCTGCGGCATACCGTATATTTTTTTGTAAGGAGGGATTAGGATGAATATCGTAATAGAACAGACCTTTCAGCAATATGAAAAGCTGTTTTCGATGGAAGAACACGAAAGAGCGGACGAATTTCGGTATACGATGATGGGACCGTTTGAAAAAATGTGGAGCGCCATACAGGTTCCCCTAAAAGCGAAGACACCGAATGGATATGATGTAATCATGGCTGTAAAGATGCTTGGTTATTTGGATGTGTGTGATGCTGAAACCGGACAGAAAGCATTAAGAAAACTGCAGCAATTGCATATTGCCGAGACTGCTGAATCTGCGCTGCAGCAGTGTATACATTTTGCCGAGCGTGAAAAGCTGCGAGTAAATGCGGAAGAAATGAGGTTCGGGCTTTACATTGCTGATCCAAGCAAGCTGAAGCTGCAAAAAGGGTATTGCGGGTTTGGGGGAATTCCAGGCTTTATTCACGTTTGGATGTATCCGAACAGCTATAACCTTCTGAGGATTTCATCGATGATTGCCCATGAATTTCACCATAATCTGCGGTTTTCGTATTTTGATTTTCAGCGAGGTTCTGTGTCGGTCGGGGATTATCTTGTCATTGAAGGGCTGGCTGAGTCGTTTGCGCGGGAGCTCTTTGGCGAAGAACAATTAGGCCCTTGGGTTACTCGCTTTGATCGGGACGATTTGCAATATTCCATTGAAGTCATAAAAGAGGTGATTGATGTAAAAGGCTTTTCGGAGGTGAGCCGTTACATGTTTGGAGATCAAATAGCGAAAGCGCAAGGCTTCGAGCCGGCGGGATTATCTGCTTTTGCCGGATATGCGGTTGGATATCACGCTGTTCAGTCTTTTATGAATAAACACCGGGTCGATATAAAGGAGGCCACACTCTTGGATACAGAGACGATTCTGTCTCAATGCGGGCTGTTCTCGACATAAGAAAAAGCGTCACGTCAGCGGCGCTTTTTGATGTTTTGATGGATCAGCTCTATGAGTGTGCAGGTGACAATTCCCATCGTATAAGCTATGATATCGCTCCATAAAAATCCGTACCCCAGCACGAGGCCGCCGAGCGAAGTGCCCCTGATCCGGTCGATCCACTCAGCATGGTACAGCTGGCTGCATTCGATAATAACGCAAAATAAAAGGCTGATAATGCCTGTTGTGATGGTTTTCATCGTCTGAAACAGAAAGCCGCAGCCCGTAAAAATCATTGCGGCCCACAGTGCATCTCCGAGATAGGCATTGACGATATCCGGGAGAAAACTAGAGAATGCTCTTGACCCCAGTCCCAACCCAATGATGAGGATTGTAAAGGCCGCATATATGAACCGTTTCCTACTCATTAATGATTGATACCTCTTCTCGTATTTTCCTCCCATGTATTGTAAGGAATCCATCCTCACTTTGTCCATAAAAAAAGCGGCTGAGCCGCAAGTGCTTTTATCTTGCTCTTAGATTGACATGGTCGGCTGTCTGGTCTTTTCCAACGACGAAATGGAGCTCATAACGGCCTGTATCATAGATATAGTCGATTTCATCCGTGAATGGGACGGTTAAAATTCGGTCGGCGGGGCCAATTTGATCGCTCAGCACATCCGGTGTAACCCCTCCAAGATTCAGACGGCGTTCTACTCCGGTTCCAAAGTAACGGATTTCTGAAATGGTCATGTCTTTGTTATAGGAAAAGCCGTAGCCGGGATTTCCCATATTCCAGCTGTATAGATCAAACATATTGTTTCCTCCAGCCGGTCTTTCCGGTTCTCCCATCTTGGCATGGACATCCCCTTTTGTGCTTTTGTTAATCGTAAGACCTTGTACCTGCTGCGGCAGTTCACCTGTAAAAGCGGTATTATAAAGATTTTTTACAAGCTCAGCGGATGATGAGGTTGTTTCTTCAGCAGGCGGATTTGTCTGAGCGGCAGCTTTTTCCGGAATTGCCGTCCCCAAGCCAAAAACAGTGCCTGACAGTGCTGCTGCCGCTGTTAATGCGGAAATGGTTTTCTTCATGGTTATCCCTCCCTTTTTTGTCTATCATGACGTTTCCCGGTGTTCGTCCATTAAAACATTTGTATGCGCTCTGTATGTTTTAATCAGCACATGTAAGGGAACTGAAATGGGTAATTCGGTATATAAACGCAAGAAAGGGGAATGGAGATGGCGGACACAAAAAAAGTAACCATAAACGGCGTTGAGATGGAGACAGCCGGAGACCAGACGGTGCTGCAGCTTTTGAATAACAGTTCAATCGAAGTGCCGCAAGTATGCTATCATCCGAGCCTTGGGCCGATAGAAACATGTGATACGTGTATCGTCAGCATCAATGGTGAACTGAAGAGATCGTGTTCAGCTGAAATAAAGGATGGCGATGTCATTGATACGCTTGCGTCTGACGTGAAAAAGGCACAGGTCATCGGGATGGATAAAATCTTATATAATCATGAGCTTTACTGTACAGTTTGCGATTACAACAATGGAGGATGCGAAATACATAATACGGTGAAGGAAATGAAAATCAATCACCAAAGCATCCCGTTTGATCAAAAGCCTTATCATAAGGATGAATCCCATCCATTTTACCGGTATGATCCTGATCAATGTATTTTGTGCGGCCGCTGTGTCGAAGCATGCCAAGACGTACAGGTGACAGAAACACTGACGATTGACTGGGAGCGGGAACGCCCGCGCGTCATTTGGGATCATGACGTGCCGATTAACGAGTCGTCATGTGTGTCTTGCGGCCATTGCTCAACCGTATGTCCGTGCAACGCGATGATGGAAAAAGGAATGGAAGGGGAAGCCGGATATTTAACAGGCATCAATAACGAATCACTGCGCCCGATGATCGAGATTACGAAAGGCGTAGAGACAGGATACGGCTCGATTCTCGCCATTTCTGACATGGAATCTGCCATGCGTGATGAACGAATCAAAAAAACCAAAACCGTCTGCACCTATTGCGGTGTCGGCTGCAGTTTTGATGTTTGGACAAAAGGCAGAGATATTCTGAAAGTGGAGCCGCAGGAGGAGGCGCCTGCCAATGGCATTTCCACTTGTGTAAAAGGCAAGTTCGGCTGGGATTTTGTAAACAGCGAGGAGCGTCTGACAAAACCGCTCATCCGCGAAGGCGACCATTTCCGGGAAGCAGAGTGGGAGGAAGCCTTAACACTGATCGCAAGCAAGTTCACTGAATTGAAAGAAGAATGTGGCCCTGACTCACTTGCTTTTATCACGTCGTCTAAATGTACGAATGAAGAATCCTACCTGATGCAAAAGCTGGCCAGAGGGGTTATCGGCACAAATAATGTGGATAACTGCTCGCGCTATTGCCAGTCGCCGGCTTCTGCCGGCCTGTTCCGGACAGTCGGATACGGCGGTGACTCAGGATCGATTACAGATATCGCCCAGGCAGATCTTGTTTTAATTATCGGTTCGAACACATCAGAGTCGCATCCGGTATTGTCTACCCGCATTAAACGGGCTCACAAGCTGAGAGGGCAGAAGGTTATCGTGGCTGATATCAGAAAACACGAAATGGCTGAGCGTTCTGATCTATTTGTTCAGCCGCGTGCCGGATCAGATATCGTCTGGCTGAATGCCATCGCCAAATATCTGATTGAAAACGGCAAGGCCGATGAACGCTTTTTGCAGGAAAGGGTCAACGGCCGGGATGAATACGTGAAAAGCCTTGCGCCGTACACACTTGAATATGCAGAGGAGAAAACCGGAATTGATAAACAAACCCTGATTCAAATGGCTGAAATGATTCATGAGGCTGACAGTGTGTGCGCGTTGTGGGCCATGGGCGTGACACAGCACATTGGAGGCAGCGATACAAGCACTGCGATTTCAAATTTGCTGCTTGTCACAGGAAACTACGGAAAACCGGGTGCGGGTTCTTATCCATTACGCGGCCATAACAACGTGCAGGGAGCAAGTGACTTCGGAAGCATGCCAGACAGCCTGCCGGGCTATGAAAAAGTGAAGGATGAACAAGTCCGCAAGAAATACGAACAAGCTTGGGGTGTGCAGCTGCCGAAGGAGCCGGGCATGACCAACCATGAAATGATTGAAAAAATCCATTCCGGCCAGCTGAAAGCGATGTATGTAAAAGGGGAAGAAATGGGCCTTGTCGATTCTAATATCAATCATGTACACGCAGCATATGAAAAACTTGATTTCTTTGTTGTGCAGGACATTTTCCTATCTCGGACGGCAGAATTTGCAGATGTTGTTCTTCCTGCGAGCCCGAGCCTTGAAAAAGAAGGAACCTTTACAAACACTGAACGCCGTATTCAGCGTTTATACCAGGTATTTGAACCTATGGGTGAATCAAAGCCGGACTGGCAGATTATTATGGCGGTAGCGAATAAGCTTGGGGCTAATTGGAATTATGAGCATCCTTCCGACATTATGGAAGAAGCTGCAATGCTGTCACCAATTTATGCAGGAGTAACTTATGAACGTCTTGAGGGCTACAACTCCCTGCAATGGCCTGTAAGTGCTGATGGGAAGGATTCACCTTTACTCTTTACAGAACGCTTTCCTTTTCCGGACGGCAAAGCGATTCTTTATCCGGTTCAATGGACTGAGCCTGAGGAGTTCGGTGAGGAATATGACATCCATGTAAATAACGGCAGACTCTTGGAGCATTTCCATGAAGGAAACCTGACGTATAAATCAAAAGGCATTTCTGAAAAAACGCCGCATGTATTCTTAGAAATTTCTCCAGAGCTTGCGGCAGAACGGGGGATCCAGAACGGGACCCTTGTCAGACTCACGTCGCCTTTTGGAAATGTGAAGGTGAAATGCCTGATCACTGATCGTGTCAAAGGGAAGGAAGTGTATCTGCCAATGAACGATTCTGGGGAAGCGGCGATCAACCTGTTAACAGGCAGCCACGCGGACAAGGATACCGACACGCCTGCGTACAAAGAAACATCAGCGAAGATGGAAATTTTGAAGCAGGATGGAATCAATCCGCTGCCTAAAATCAATCACCGCAACGGAAATCCGCAGCCGCAAATCGGTGTGCAGGTTCATAAAAAATGGGCGCGGAAGGATTACATCTTCCCTGGCGATGCTGTGAAAAGGGGGATTGGGCACAATGGCTAAAGCGATTAAACGCATTCAGAAAGTACAGGTGACCGAAGAAGATCAGCGCAAACGTGATTTGGAAGAAATCGAAGATGCCTTAGTCGACAACAAAGAAGCCGTTCTGGAGACCCTGCATATGCTTGGGCACATGAACGAACGGGGCGTGCTGCCTTTGCTCCGCGGCCTTTTTGGCCAAGGTGATAAAGTCCTTGACATCCTAGTGAAAAAGGCAGATACAGAGGAAATGGCCAATATGCTTAAAAACCTGCTTCTCTTGTTTGGAACGCTCGGCATGCTGGATGTCAAACAGCTGGAGCCGCTCATTTTGAAAGTGAATGCCGGTGTGGCGAACGCGGTAGAACAGAAGAACAGCGAAGAGAAAACAGGTTATTTTGATATCATCCGTTCGCTTAAAGACCCGGAAATCAACAAAGCGGTTACGCTGCTCTTCTCCTTTTTAAAAGGAATGGGACAAGATACAAAGGAGCTGGAACGCACAACTCAGCCTCCGGAACATCAAAAACATCATCAGGAACCCCGAGAGAAAAGGGGAATGGATAAGCGAGATTGACACCCGCCCGAGCCGGCTAATGCCAGCTCGGGTTTTTGTATGAGATGAGTCTTTAGAACTGGGAGGAAATATCTAAATTAGAAACAAGACAAAGAAGCTTTTGTTTTGGAAAATGATAAGCCATCACCGGCCTGTCCAGTATTTTTTCCAGTAAAGGATAAATATCTATGTCATTGGCTGACCTATACTATGAATGGATATGATAGAGTAATTTGTTACTTTGTTCCCTGTTAAGAAAAGGAAAAGCGTGATTATAATAGAAAACGATTACTTTAGATGGAGGAACAGCAATGAAAAAAGCATTATTCATTTTGTTTGTGCTAACGATTGGATTTGCGCTTTCTGCATGTAGCCAGTCCAGTGATGCGTCAGCTGAGCAAAAGACAGAAAAGAAAGAAGCAACAGCAACGGAAAAGAAAACAGAGGAAAAAGAAACCAAAACGGATGAAAAGGTGCATAAAGTAGGCGAAACTTTTAAAGCTTCCAGCACAAATTTCTCGGTCAATAAAGTATATACGACGGCAGAACAAGGCGAGTATAAGACAAAAATTGGGGAGAAAGAAAAAACAATAAATAATAATCAAGAATTTTTAATAGCTGAGGTAACGATCGAAAATACAAGCGACAAGTCTTTCAATTATACGAGTGGCGGTTTTGAATTGAAAGATGGCAAAGATCAATCAATCAGAGCAAACATAGTATCTACTGCTGACCTGAAAACAAGCCTTAAATCAGGAAAGTTAGCCTCGGGTAAAAAGGTAACAGGCACAGTCAGTTTCGTGATTCCAAAAGGAGAAAAAAACCTTAATCTGTCATATAGTCCATCATTTTTAAATTTTGAAACAGAGGATATTACATATTTCGTAAAACTGAATTAAGGTATCTTTTGAGCATGTCACCGGAAAATCGGAGCATGCTTTTTTAATTTAAAAGAGATTGATAGTATAAAATGGTAGTGAGGTGATCAATTATGCAAACCAAATGGCTGGAACGGGCCCAGCGGATTCAGGCGATCGCACAGGCGGGGCTTGCTTTTTCCAAGGATGTTTATGACAGGGAAAGGTACGAAGAGCTGATGAAGCTCAGCGCAGAGATGATGGCGGATTACTCGGAGAAGGACATTGAAGTCATCACTGATTTATGGAAGGGCGAGAAAGGCTATCCGACACCGAAGGCGGATGTTCGCGGCGCGGTATTTCGAGAGAATCGCATATTGCTTGTCCGGGAGAAGCATGACGAGCTGTGGTCACTCCCAGGCGGGTTTTGTGAAATTGGTTTATCACCCGCTGAAAATGTGATCAAGGAAATCAAAGAAGAGTCGGGTTACGATACAGTGCCTTCTCGATTACTGGCCGTGCTGGACAGCCATAAGCATCCTCACCCCCCTCAGCCTTATCATTACTATAAGATCTTCATTGAATGCAGCATAACGGGCGGGCAGCAGAAAACCGGGATTGAGACGAACCATGCCGCTTTTTTTCCGGAAGACAGGCTCCCTCCGCTTTCTCCAAAACGAAACACACAGTCACAGCTCAGCATGCTTTTTGACTTTCAGCGTCATCCGGATAAAAAAACTGCATTTGATTAAACAAAAAAGAGCCGGAGGCTCTTTCAGGCTGTCGAGAAAATCTCGACAGCCTTTATTTTTTCTTAAAATATCCATTCTCATGTAATAAAATAAAAGAAAG